>JAUWZF010000018.1 GCA_030615475.1 Dehalococcoidales bacterium
GATACGTGGAATATTTTTTTATTTTCATACACCATATTATGGATATGATGATTTGTATATAGAACCTGCTGAAAGAAATGAAATTCTAGGCAGATTATTAACTCTAAAAAGGAAATACAAAATATTAAACTCGCAAGCAGGTTTAAAGTCAGCATTAAATAATGATTGGCAGCGTCCATTAGATATCTGTCGTGTTTATGAAAAAGGAGAGGTGTATGAATGTTGTAGGTATCCTGGAGACCCAAAATTGTGCCAGAACTGTGGATATTTAAGTTATGCTGAAGTAGATCAGACATTGAAATTGAAGCCGTCAGCTATTTTAAATGCACTGAAATATTTTTAGATCCAGTTCAAAGGTTCCACCTATCGTACAGTACCGCCCACCAAAGGGGACGATACCTAGAACTTGCCGAAGGTCTAAAACATAATGGCCGGGTAGAGTCTTTTCAGTAACCTTTGCTTGGCCACCACTTCGTAATCTGATATATTTATCTTGTTTCAATACTCAAAACTATAGCCTTTTCAATTATTATCCCTCTAAGTTATAGTCTCGCAGCTAAATCCTTACGCATTCCTGTTTGACTTTTCTCCTCTTGTTTGGTAGTGTATTAGGTGACAATAAGTCATCATTCATATCACTAGTTGATGACAGTCACATAACGAGTTTTATTTTATTCTCTCTTTGAAGAGTCGTAAACGGTAAGTCTATTACCTCATCTAGATACTTTCTACAAGAGGCGATGAGACTCACGGGCAATCTTTCTTATCACATAACAGAGAACGAAAATAATGAGGAGCATCTCTAATGAGATGGGGTATGGTGATTAACCTGGCAAAATGCACTCGCTGCCACGCCTGCGTAGCCGCTTGCCGGATTGAACATTTTCTACCCCTGGGTATCACCTGGCCGCGCCTGATTGCCTGGGAGACCGATGAACCTGGACAAGAGCTAACAACACTCCCCGTCCGCTGCAATCAGTGTAAAGAAGCCCCATGTGTTGAGGTCTGTCCCGCCGAAGCGACCAAGAAACGGCCAGACGGTATTGTTTATATCGATAATGATATCTGTGTCGGCTGCCGCTACTGCGTTGTCGTATGCCCCTACCAGAACCGCACTTTCTTCTCCCGCGATAAGGATCCCGGTTTCTTCCCGGGTTATTCGCGGACACGCTTTGAGAAGGCCGGCCGGAAGCTTTATCCGCATGTCTCCGGGACGACTGAAAAGTGTGATTTTTGCATGGATAGGATCGATGCGGGAATGGCCAAAGGGTTGGTCCCGGGCAAAGACCGTGAGGCTACGCCGGCTTGCGTAAACACCTGCCAGGCGAGGGCTTTGACCTTCGGTGACCTGGATGATCCTGCATCCGAAGTATCGGTACTGATAAGAGAGATAAATGGTTTTCAGCTTCATCCCGAGTATGGTACCGAGCCCTCAATCTATTATATCGATAGCAAGATAGGTAACGCGCCTTCTAATCTTGCTCCGCGGGAAGCACAGACCGCTTCGCACATGCAGCATCTAAGCACAATGGAGGAAAGAGCGAAGCAAATTTTCGGGAAAAAGTAAGGAGGGCCAACAATGTCCCGGATGGCGACACGCCAATGGATGATCACCCATGAGTGGATGGTCAAACCGATGCACCAGAAAGAGTGGATTGAAAGACGCGGCGTAATGATCTGGATTGCCGAGGTCTTTACCAGCCTGGGCTCGGGATTGTATCTGGTCTCTCTCTTTATGAATAGCTGGTGGGGGCTGCTCGTGGGCTGGATAATCATAATGTTCCTGAAATTGCCGGTCCACATAGCCTACTTCGGCAAGCCCTGGCGGTTTTATCGCACATTACCGCCTTTCTCAAATGCCTGGAAAACCTCGTGGTTCGCTCGCGGCATTCTGTTTTCAGTCTTTTTCGGCACTTTTGCCTTCATTCAACTCGTGATTGGCCAGCCTGACCTGGCCAACCTGATAGGGCCTTCGGTGGCTGACCCGCTTTATTATACCTTCGGCGTGCTGGCTGGAATATTCGCCCTGGGAGTCGGCATCTATGGCGGTTTTATCATGAACTACTGCAAAGGGATTCCCTTTTGGAACCAGGGCCTCTTGCCCGTTGTGTTTGTGCTGGCCGGAGTCGCCGACGGCTTCGGTCTGGCGATGGGGATCGGCCTGGCCGGAGGCGACGCCAATGTGGCTCTGGCCGAAGCGGGCAGCCGCTACCTGCTGATGATCAATGTGTTGCTGATAGTCGTTTATTTAATCAGCGCCGGATATACCTCTTCGGTGGCCAAAATTTCGATTCGGGAACTTCTCAAGGGACCGTCGGCGTTCATGTTCTGGGGGGGACTAATTATTCTCGGGTTGGCCGTACCGGCAGCGATATCGGTAGTCAGCCTTTTCAGCGGCGGAGAGGCCTCCAGTGTTCTGTTGATAATCGCCATCGCTGCGCATACGCTTGGGGCTTTTGCCCTTAAATATTGTCTTTTAAAAGTGGGAATCTACCGGCCTTTATTACCAAAAATTGCCGCATATTGAAACCCCGGTTCAGGTATTGGATTATCGGCAGAAAATGTATGTATGAATAGTATTTGTAACATTCAATCTGGAGTCTTAAATGACTGAAAAGAAAATCGTAGAAACGACCTGCAAGAGCTGTCACGGAGGCTGCGGTGTTTTAGTCGAAGTGACCGACGGAGTAATCACACACATTGAAGGAAATCCGGATTCAACTACCGGCGGAACAATGTGTGCCAAGGGCCTGTCCAGCATCCAGCATATCGATAACCCCTACCGCATTATTCATCCTTACAAGAGAGCCGGCGAAAAAGGTGAAGGCAAATGGAAACAGATTAGCTGGGACGAGGCGCTGGATACGATTGCCGTTAAGATAAAAGAAGCCACCGAGAAATACGGCCCCTGGACGGTGGCGACCTCCCAGGGGACGGGTCGGGGTTATAACCGCTATACCCACCGCTTTTCCCGCTCGATGGGTTCCGCAAATGTCATTTCGCCGGGCTATATTTGTCACAGCCCGCGCATAGGCCTCTACGGTCTGATTACCGGTTACGGCAGGCTCTATTGCGATTATCACGGTTGGGGCGGGGAGTTCCCAAAAACACAAATATCCTGGGCCAAGCAGCTTGAAATCAGCAGCGCCGATTCCGAGATGTGCTACTGGTACATGAAATCGCTGGACTACTGCAAGAACCTGATAATTATCGACCCGCGGGCGACCGCCTATACCTCGCGGGCGACGCTCTGGCTGCAAATCCGACCCGGTACGGATGCCGCTCTCGCGCTGGGTATGATTAATATTATTATTCAGGAAGGCCTCTGGGATAAAGAGTTCGTTGATAACTGGACCTACGGCTTTGAGGAACTGAAAAAGCGGGCGGCGGAGTACCCGGTGGAAAAAGTCTCGGAGATTACCTGGATACCGAAGGAGAAGATCATTCAAGCGGCCCGGCTCTTTGCTCAAGATACCCCGGGCGTTATCCAGATAGGCAGCTCTCTGGAGCGGCAGGCCAATTGTGGCCAAACTTTGAGGGCGATTATCGACCTGATGGCGATTTGTGGCAACATCGAACGACCCGGCGGTATGGTGAGTTGGGTACTGCCGGAGACCGGCCTGATCGAAGACGTCTTCAATGAAATCCCGCTTACCGATGAAATGAGGTCCCATATCTACGGCGGAGATAAATTTAAAATGGGTGCCGCGCGGACCTGTAATCCTGACACTATCATACGGGAATTTAATAAAGGCGAGAAACCCATCCGCGTCTGGATAAGCGTCGGCGGTCAGCAGATCGTTCATATGGCCAATACCAAGCAGGTTGTCGAGGGTTTGAAAAAAGTCGATTTCATGGTACAGGTTGACCAGTTCTGGGGCCCGATGGCCGAAATGTCGGATATCGTCCTGCCCGCGGCCCACTGGCTGGAAATGGACGATATTTACGACATGCACCCGCGCTGGTTTATCGAGGCCCATAACAAGTGCGTCGACCCGCCCGGCGAAGCTAAGTCCGATGCCTGGATTTTCAACGAGATAGGACGGCGGGTCGTTCCAGACTACTGGTTCAAGGATGTCGAAACCCTGCTGGACTATGAGCTGAGAAAAGCGCCGATTACCTGGAAGCAGTTCAGCGAAAAAATTATTTCCGGTTGTTTCGGTCCCGACCAGGTTTATTATAAATATAAGACCGACTACTGGCGCAAGGGGGGTGGTTTCCCCACCCCGACCGGCAAGCTCGAGCTTTATTCTACGGTACTGGAAAATCTGGGTTACGACCCGCTACCTTACTTTGAGGAACCCGGCGAGAGTCCGTTTTCAACTCCCGAACTGACGAAGGAATACCCGCTGGTACTGACGACCGGCTTCCGTTCGCCGTTCTATTTCCTGGCTCAATACCGTAATATCCCCTGGCTGCGCAGCTTCATGGAATATCCCACGATGCAGGTCAACCCGGAAACGGCTAAAGAACTGGGGATTGAAGATGGAGATTTCGTCTGGATTGAATCGCCGCGCGGTAAAATCATTCAGAAAGCCAGATTATTCCCGGGTATAGACCCGAGAGTCGTGGCCGCTACGGCAAACTGGTTTTACCCGGAAGCGCCGGCCCAGGGTTACCGCGGCGTGTTTATTTCCAATCCTAACGTTCTGACCGATAATAATCATCAGGACCCGATGTACGGCTCGCCGGACCTGACATGCCTGCTATGCAAGGTCTACAAGTGCCAGCCGGAGGAACTGAAAGACCCGCAATACGCGGGTATATTCACCACGGAACACGGGGGCAAGCCATGGGCGTGGTAAACAATCCCGAAATCATCTTCGACAGTACGAAGATGGAGAACATCGGGGCGCCTAAAAAAAGCGCTTTGCCCGGTTACTATTTCCCACTGATAATCGGCATCGTCTTCGCCGAAGCGGTTATTCTGGGCTTCATCCTGTTCGATATCTTTCCCATTGGCGCTTTCGAAGTATACCCCTTCGCGCGGTACGCACCGTATGTCGACGCCAGCGACGTCACGCAACTATCGGTAACGATTACGAGATGGTTATTCTTCCTGCTGACCGCGGGTGTTCTTATCCCTATCACTCTGATAATCATCCTGGAGATTACCCGCCGTGTATTGATTGCGCGCCGGGGAGAACCCAACGCCTGGGACGACGAATTTCCCTGGCTGAATAAACTTGACCGTATGACGGCGGTTCCCGCCGATGCGCCAGCACGGGTGCGGGGCGATTACATCAGCCGTTTCGACGTCCACCAGCGTATCCAGCATTACGTCTTGATGGGTTCGTTCATCGTTCTGGCGGTAACCGGCATGTTGAGGGGCTTCCCTGACTGGCCGACTTTTCAGTGGTTTACCGGCGTTTTCGGCGGTACCGGGGTGCTGCGCCTGGTCCACGATATCGCCGCCTTCATTATGATTGCCGACGGCATTTATCACCTCGGTTACATCGGCTACGGGTATTTCGTAAAAGGCAAATTTCCTTCAGCGATGATGCCCCGTCTGAAAGACCTGAAAGATATTATTGATACGTCTCTCTGGATATTCGGAATGCGCCAGCACGAACCGGAGTACGACCATTTCCAGTACGGCCAGAAGATAGATTATTGGGCGATATTCTGGGGAATGCCGGTGATGGCGGTCACGGGCATGATTATGATGTTCCCCGCTTTTTTCAGCCAGTGGTTCGACGGCCAGTGGTTTGGGGTAGTTGCCACCGCCCATCGGGACGAGGCGGTTCTTGCCATTGGATTTATTATCATCGTGCATATGTATTACGGCCACCTTCAAACCAGCGCCTTCCCCGTGAATACGGTGATGTTCACCGGCAAGATGTTAAAATCAAAGTACAAGCAATGGTTCGGCCGGGAATATTCACAGATAACGGGCGAAAAGGAATAAGGATAACAAAATCTATTTGTCGACAGCAGGATGAATAAAAAATGGCCAGTATAACGCAGCGGTGGATGGGGCAGGGGAACGTAGTCAAATCAAGCTATACCGTCAGTGACCGACTGGCAGGAGCTCTGGACATAACCCGGCCGGTCCTTTCAACGATGGGAGCACTGGGCGTTGCCGCCGGAGCAGCCCTTGCCTACGGGGGCTTTCCAACGTGGAGCAAGTGCCTTGTCGGCTTCATCGCCGCCTTGCTGGCTTTTGCCGGCATTCACGCCTTTAACGACTTTGTAGATAAGCGCCGGGACGTGGTTTGCTGGCCAGGCCGTCCGATACCCAGTAACCGGCTGATGCCGCGGCAAGGTCTGCTCCTGGCGATAGGGTCTCATGCAGCCGCCCTGAGTATTGTCTGGTTCGCCTTCAACCCGGTTTGCTTTGCCGTCTCGGCGGTGGCCATCGGGTCGGGCTGCCTTTATTCCGGTTATTTAAGAGACCGAATCGGCTATCTTATCCTTCCCCCTATCGAAGGGATGCTCTGGCTGTGCGGCTGGACGGCCTTCTCACCACATACATTATTTAGCTCCTGGGTGCCATGGGTCTTATGGTTATTTTCTGCAACCTGGCAGGCGGGGCACATCATGGTCTACTCTCCCTTACATCCTATCCAGCATGTTCAAGGGGTTAAACTTACTCAGGTGCCGGCTTTTATAAAGAAGACGTCTCCGCAAGCGGCAACAATTTTGGGTTTTGTATTTTTATGTCTGGCTTCTGTGGTATGCATCTATCTGGGCTTCTTTTTCCATCTGGGTTTACTTTACTTATTGCCGACCGGCATAATGGCCTTGCTCGCTTTGGCGATCAGCTTTAAGTATATGCGGGACTCTGAAAATTTCGCCAAAGGCATTAGAGCTTTTTCCTTCGCCACCTATTTTATGCTGGTCGCCCGTATATTCATATTGCTCAGCGTTTTCTTATTCTTTTAGGAGACTATTTTTGGCACAGTCTAAGCCGGGAAGACGGGTAAAATCGCTTTACAATCCGCCCTCGCTGGTGTTCAAACAGGCCCTTTCGCTGGCATACCACGGATGGATAACCCGCTGGGCCGGACTCCCCGGATGGATGCTCAAGGGTAAAAAAGTTCTCGCCACGGCGGCCGGCGCCACTGCCATCGGCTGCACCGGTTATCCTTATCATGTGGTCTGGGAAGTGACAACACGCTGCAATCTGGACTGCATCCACTGCTACGCGAGTTCGGTGGATTCGACGCAAGCGGAGTTATCGACTGCCGAAGGAAAGCAACTACTCGAACAAATCGCCTTGCTTGAAGAGTTCCGCATGATTGTGATCACCGGCGGGGAACCTCTTCTCAGAAAGGATATCTTTGAGCTGGTGGAGTACGCCGGAAAATTGGGGTTCCATATTATCTTCAGTACCAACGGAATATTGTTAACGCCAGATATGGCCAAAGATCTAGCTAGATTAGGTGTGGCCAATTTTTCGATCAGTCTGGACGGCTATACCAGGGAATGTCACGAGTCTATCCGCCGTAAATCCGGCTGTTTTCAAAGTGCCATTGATGGTATAAAGGCCGCTGCTCAGACCGGCGTTTGTCTGCAGGTCAATTTCACTGCGATGCAGCAGAACCTGGCGGAGTTGCCAGGCTTGATAGATCTGGCCGAATTGTTAAAAGTGGATATCATCATGGTTTTCCAGGCTGTCCCGCCTCGTCAGGAGAGAGGGGCACTCGAACTGGATGCGGAAGAACAAATGCGCCTTATAAAGACAATCGCGGAAAAACAGAAGAAAACCCGCGCCCTGATAATACCGGTCTGCAGTCCCGAATACTGGCCGTGGCTGGTTGAACATAGACGAAGTTTTTTTAATCGGAGCATACAAAGGAAAACCCTTTCCGGCTGTGGCGCAGGCAGCGGATTCAGTTACGTCCGATTTGATGGTGACGTGTGGCCTTGCAACTTTATTCCGCTCTCAGCGGGCAACATACGCCGGACAGCATTCCCAGATATCTGGAATAATTCCGCTTTGTTGCAGGAATTTAGCGACCAGCCGCGACGGTTAAAAGGCACCTGTGGAGAATGCAGCCATCAAAGGATCTGTGGCGGTTGCCGCGGTCGAGCATTTGCCCACACGAAAGACCCTTTTGCAGCTGATCCAGCCTGTCTTTTGAGTCATTAAAAAAGGATTTATATCTACAAAATGAAGTTTATTGGAAGTGAGCGTATCCCTCTCGGTGAAGAGTCATTCGTGGATGCAAATATTGCTCAATTTTATGATGAACATGCCCGGCGCTTCATGGGGCCAATCTATCGCCGGTTTGCCGCGAAGGTCGCTGGAATTAATCCCGTTGGAAAACGGGTACTGGATATCGGTACCGGCAGCGGCCGTCTGGCAATCGAGCTCGCAAGAGCCTGTTCTGACTGGCAAATTACTGGCATCGATATTTCGGAAGATATGTTAAAGTTAGCCCGACAGAGTACTGCCCAAGGCGGTTTAGCTGGTAGAGTTGATTTCCGGCAGGCTTCGGCGGCGGCGCTGCCCTTCGCCGATGGCTGTTTTGCTCTGGTGACCAGCAATGCTTCTTTCCATCTTTGGACAGACCCCCTTAAGGTATTCCAAGAAATCGCTAGAGTAACTTCACCGGGAGGCTATTGTGTAATCTGGGACAATCTGAGGCTAATCGTGCTCAGTCCGCTTCTAAGTTTGCTTGGCCTAGCAATGGGCATGAATGCTTCGCAGCGCCGGCTGTGGATACAGGCCATCCACTCATCTTACACTATCGGCGAAGCGCGAGCGATTTTGAGGGAATCGGCTCTAAAAGATGCCCGCGTGATGATCATTCCTGGATTGTTTGAGCTGGGCATCGAATGGAGAAAACGATTAGAAGAGACTTGTAACTTGGAAAGCGACCCTCCAAAGGCGTAAAGTAGTTCTGACTCTATCCCTACGACACTGCTAGCCTCAACTAAAGTATAACCGCTCGCGGAGTAGCTCCAGCCAGGGTACATACATGAACAAATCATCAACAATCTGAAACAAGCTGATGATTATTTAACAATATCCCGATATATAGTGTTTGAGAGGGGAGTTCGATTCTCCTCAATCCTCCCATTCCATTCACAATTGCTTAATTTGTTACCCATCAGCTTATTGAGCGTTTTTCATCCACAAACGTTCGTACCACTTGCGATGCTCTTCACCAGCGATCTTTCGATACTTCGCCGTAGTGTTAAAACTGGCGTGACCCAGGTGTTCTTGAAGCAATCGCAATGCATCGCCCGAGTCATCAAGTTTCATCGCGTGTACGCTGAAGGCGTCCCTGAGACGGTGAGGACTGACGCCTCTTATTCTTCCCGTTTCAGGATTAACCAGACCTGAAATGCTGGCACTTCTGGCACAGTTTCTCACTATCTGCCAGGCGCGGTGTCGATTTATGTTGAAGATACGCCAATTATCATCAACGGTCACGGGCTTATAATCAACAATATAATTTTTCATTAGCCGCAGAGTCTCTTCATCGACAGGCAGTACTCTTATCCGGCGATGTTTCTGGTCTCGAGTGGTAACATCATCGATTTCCTCTCCGCACTCCGGGCAAAATCGGTGTCTTCTAGCCAAGCTTGCGCTGCATTTGGGGCACAATAGTTTGATACGTTTTTTTAGATGTAATATTGTTACAGTCTTCTGCTCAAAATCGATATCGCTGACTTTAAGTGCCAGGACTTCCGATACCCGGCAACCAAGATAGAAGAGGAGTCTGATAAGCAGCCTGTCACGCATCGACCCAGTACACTTTTCCATTAGACTTATATCTTCAGGATCAAGATAGGTTTTCATGGTGATGTGTCCGTGTGTTGAACCTTACCCAGGCGTATCAAAACCTTTCTCACCGAGCTGAAATGGACATCAGTGCCGTACTCAGAGCTACGGAGGATACGGGCTATGGCGCGGTACCCATATCCGGACTGATAAAGGTTTATGACGCTCTCGAAACCGGCAAGCTGAGCCTGGACGAACTCGCTCCCAGAATCAAGCAGCTAAAGGCTCGTCAGGATGAAGCATCTAAAGCACGAATCATGCTGGAAGCGGAAATGGCAATACAAGGTGTCGAACCACTGAACCCTGCACTTGTGAAATCTTACGCTCATGATTTATTTGCTTTGCTCACTGAGACGGACATTGTTAAAAGCAAGGGTTTTTTAAGGTCATTCATAGACAGGATAGTAATCGAAGGAACTATGGGCACGATTCATTATAAGTTGCCCGTACCGCATAAATGGAAGGAACAAGACGAGTTTTCGGTTCTGCCTATTGAACCCCCGAGTGG
>JAUWZF010000105.1 GCA_030615475.1 Dehalococcoidales bacterium
GGCCTGTTGGCGGTGTCCTGTAGGCTGCGAAGCGATTATGAAAGGGGGGACTGGAGAATATAAATATGAGGAAGGCTCCTACAGACCCGAATACGAGACAATTGCCATGCTAGGGACCAATTGTCTCAATAACAATATCGAATCAATTATGAAGGCAAACGATATCTGTAATCGCTATGGGATTGATACTATCTCCGCAGGTGCAATCATGGCTTTTGCCATGGAATGTTTTGAGAAAGGGCTCGTTAACAAGGCAGATACCGACGGTATTGAAATGACCTGGGGAAACCATAAATCGCTGGTTGCCATGATGGAGAAAATGGCTAAGAGAGAGGGTTTCGGTGATATTTTAGCCGACGGCGTAAAAATAGCCGCGCAGAAAATCGGCAAGGGCGCCGATAAATATGCCATCCATATTCAGGGGCAGGAGGTCCCGGGGCACAGTCCGGTTGGGGGGTTTCACTGGCCGGCGACCTATATCGCCAATGCCACCCCGGCTCGACACACCCAGGGCTCGGAGGGATTCAGCCAGGAATTGATGCCGGAATACGACCGGGGGTCGTTTAGCGGTAGAGGGCAGGCACATAAAACGGGTACCTGTCACCAGCATGCTTTGATGTGCTGCGGCATGTGTCTCTTCGTCATGGGCGCTTTGCCCAGCAATCACGTCATGACTGAGTTCATGAAAGCGGTTACCGGTTGGGATATAACTACCGACGAGCTACTGATAACCGGTGAGAGAATCGAAAACGTCCGGCAGGCTTTCAATATCCGCGAAGGATTAAATCTGCTAAAGTACGAAATCTCCGGCAGAATACTCGGCAAACCGCCACATAAAGAAGGACCTCTGGCCGGGGTTAGCGTGGACGCGGATACGCTCGTTAAGGAATATCTTGCGGCAATGGACTGGGACCTTGAAACGGCCAAGCCCAGTGAAAAGAAGCTGAAAGAACTGGGGTTGGACGATGTAGCTCGAGAGCTCTGGCAACGTTAGAAGGAGGTAGAACATACTATGAGCAGCCTGAAAGGAAAAGTCGCTATGGTTACCGGAGCCGCCAGTAAGAGGGGCATGGGACACGCCATTGCCCTGCGACTGGCCAGGGAAGGGGCTGATGTTGTCGTTGCTGACAAGTTTGCCGCGCCTAAAAGCCTTTTCCCCGGAGACGAGGGGTGGGGTGGATTAGACGCTATTGTCACTGAAATCGAGGCACTGGGCAGGAAAGCCCTGGCATTGACCATGGATATCAGCGTCAGTAAAGAAGTTGACGCCACCGTAGTCAAAGCCCTGAAAGAATTCGGGAAAATAGACATACTGGTACACGCTGCCGCCATCCGCGGGCCGGTGGGGGTCCCCGTCGTTGACCTTTCGGAGAAAGACATCCGTGCTATTATCGACGTAGACCTAGTCGGCTCATTTTTAATCTGTAAGGCGGTAGCCAGGGGTATGATATCCAAGGGAGAAGGCGGCAGGATTGTTATTTTCTGCTCACTGGCGGGAATGCATGGCGTACCGGGAAGCGCTGCTTATTCTGCGGCCAAATACGGCACCATCGGGCTGACGAAAAGCCTGGCCCTGGAGCTGGCTCAGTACAAAATAAATGTCAACGGCATCAACCCGGGCATGATAGTGACTAACCTGAGAGACGATTCCTTTACCAAAATGGCCGAGGTCGAGGGCATCACCTGGGAAGAAGCCCGAAAGAAGGACCACGGGATGTTGTCCACACGCATACCCTGGGGTCGACTCGGCACACCTGAGGAGGCCGGCGACCTGGCATATTTCCTCGTTTCCGACCTGTCAAATTATATTACCGGCGAAGTAGTGGCGCTCGGGGGAGGCGTTACCTAAACACATATTATTTTTTCCGGCTGTCTGATGAAACAGGAGGCACAAGCATATGGCTGCTATATTTGACTTTGTGAAAAATTTTACCGGTACCAAGTATGATGATATCCCCGGTGCCGCCGTGGAGGCGGCGAAGAGGGAAGTACTGGATAGCCTGGCGACAGCCCTGGGCGGTTCATCAAAGGCCGGCGTCGGGGAACTGGTAGATATGGTCAAGGAATGGGGAGGCAGTGAGCAAAGCACTATCATTGCCTACGGGATAAAGTGCCCGGCCCCCAACGCAGCCCAGGTCAACGGCACGATGATACATGCCCTGGACTATGACGACGGTCATCAGGTGGCCCTGGTTCATATCGGGTGTGTGGCCGTGTCAACCTGTCTTGCGGTGGCCGAGCGGATGGGAAAAGTCAGCGGTAAGGAATTAATTACAGCTATCGCCCTGGGCGGCGATTTCCTGGCCAGGCTGGGACTGGCGAGTCGACCGGGAACCAGCGCTCTCGGCTCCGGCTGGCACCCGACAACCCTGTTCGGTTTCCTGGGTTCTGCCGCCATGGCCGGGAGGCTGATGGGTCTCGACGAAGAGAAAATGATAAATGCCCTGGGCCTCGCCTACCACCAATGTGGCGGCGCCGGTTCCGGCGTGGGTGACGGCGCACTGGCGAAAAGGATGGGGCCGGGACTGGCGGCCAGGGCCGGCATTACGGCTGCCCTGATGGCCGAAAGAGGAATTACGGGCGAGAGGGACCCTCTCGAAGGGAGAACGGGGCTGTTCAACGCCTACATGGGAGGAGACTACGACGTTAAAATACTGACCTCTGATTTAGGGAAAAGATTCGAGGGAGTAAACATAGGGAATAAGCCATATCCCTGCTGTGGTCTCACCCATGCCTGCATCGATGCGACACTCGCTTTAATGTCCAGATACAACATTAATCCCGACCAGATACGGGATATAACAGTCTATGGCGGACAGTCGATATACGGTTTATCTCAACCCCCGGAGGTCAAGCGTGCCCCGCGGACTATCACCGATGCCCAGTTCAGCGTGCCCTGGGTAGTGGCCACGGCTCTGGTTAAGGGCAAGGTTACCGTAGACGACTTTACCGATGAAGCCATCAAAAGGCAAGAAATTTTAAAGATAGCACAAAAGGTGAACGCCAGACTTGACCCTGCCATGGACCGTCATGGTGTCGGACCGGGCGGGGTAATTATTACGATGCAAGACGGGACGGAGTACACCGAGGAGGTGGAACACTGCCTGGGCAGCGTTGAAAGGCCGATGGCATTTGAAGATTGTACGGTAAAATTCAGGGAGTGCGCCGCCTGCTCTATAAAGCCGCTGCCCACCGATACGGTTGATAAAGTAATAGAAATGGTCAGCCGGCTTGAGAAATTGAGTGACGCAACCGAAATCATCAGGTTGCTGGGATAATATATCAAGCACGAGAGGAGGAAGGTACAATGGTCACTAAGAAGGAAAGCAATATCAAAATAAAAGAAATAATGTATTTCGAAAGACCGCGCCGGTCAAATACCGACACGATGATAGAGTTTGTCACCAGGAAGATAGAAACCCTGGGATTACATCACGTGATGATAGCCTGGTCCAGCGGGTATACGCTGAGAAAATTTCTGGAAGCGACCAAAAATCTCAAGCTCAAGCTCGATATTGCGGCGGTGACCAATCCCAAGGGAGGAACAATCGGCGGGAGGAATGTGTCTATCGACGATGCAACCCGGGAGGAACTCGGGAAAAAAGGTATTAAAGTCTGCTATCTCAATGATGACCTACACCTCGGAGAACCTGCGTCCCCGGACCCCCAACAGAAGTTTCTCAGAGACATGTTACTTCCCTGGCTTCCGGCACATATCGACCCTCTAAGCATGGATGTCGGGGTGGACCTGTCCCTTTTGCTGATATTAAGCCAGGGATTCCGTGTCTGTGCGGGGTGTCTGGTGCTTGCCGTAAAACATGGCCTTATTCCTGAGGGCGAGAGGGTACTGTGTCTTGCCGGGCAAGCTACGGCGCTCGTCCTTCAGGCCGGCCCAACCGCAAGAACGTGTTATGTTAAAGAAATTCTCGGCTACGAACTGAATTCCGATTGGGCACAGATGAACCAAAAAGCTTTGAAGAAAATGGTAGCTATCACAAAATAGTTTATTCCTGAAAAAACAACACCAGGGGTAGACCATTAACTGGTTGGTTTGCCCTTAAAATTTGACTTTATAAAGCGGTACAATACTGACGTTATAAGAAAAATAACGTTGAAAGGAGCGGAAGATGGCCAGAGGATACATGGGTAAAATCCTTTTCGTGAATCTTGCCACCGGTGAAATTAAAGAAGAAAAACCGGAGGAAAGCCTCTATCGAGACTTTATCGGGGGCTATGGCATTGGGGCCAGAATTCTTTACAGTCGCCAGAAAGGCGGGGTAGACCCGCTGGGACCTGAAAACATACTCGGCCTGGTTACCGGCCCGCTCACCGGTACTCCGGCCACCTTTGCCGGACGGTACGCAGTGGTGGCGAAATCACCACTCACCGGCGGGTGGGGGGATTCCAATTCCGGAGGAAATTTCGCACCTCAAATCAAGTTTGCCGGCTACGACGCCCTCTTCTTCAACGGGATAGCGGAAAAACCGGTCTATCTATTTCTTGACAACGGGAAAGCCGAGTTAAGGGATGCCGGTCATCTGTGGGGAAAGGACTGCTTTGAAACTGAGGATACGCTGCGGGCTGAACTGGGTGAAGGTGTCGAAAGCGTCTGCATCGGTCCGTCCGGCGAGAAACTCAGCCTTATATCCTGCATTATCACCGGGAGAGGGGCTGCTGCCGGGCGTTCGGGACTGGGGGCGGTGATGGGCTCTAAAAAGCTAAAGGCGGTGGCAGCAAGAGGCCAGCAGGAAATCCCCATATTCGATATCGAGGCGGTAAATCGATTAAGAAAAGAGCATATTGCCGCGATGAAGAACTCCAGGGGCGGCATGGAGACTTTAGAGAGATTTCACAAATATGGTACCTCCCATGTTGCCGAAGGCTTTGCACCTGCCGGCAATACGCCGGTCAAAAACTGGGGCGGCATCGGCATTGGTGACGTCCCCGATAGCTCCGGCCTCAGCGGTGATGCGGCCATCGCCAATATCGACAGGAGAACAGGCTGCTGGCATTGCCCGATAGGTTGTGAAGGCAGACTTAAAGAGGGAAAGGGCGAGTACAAATACCCGGCGGGCACCCGCCGGGTGGAATATGAAAC
>JAUWZF010000083.1 GCA_030615475.1 Dehalococcoidales bacterium
CCGGTGGTAATCGTGGGCAAGCCCGCGAAAACTATCGCCGAACACGTAAGCAAAAGAGACGTTGACCTTATTATTATGGCCACTCACGGGTTCTCCGGGATTCACCGCTGGGTGAGGGGAAGCGTGGCGGATGAGATTCTCCACGCCGCGCGGGTACCGGTTTTTCTCGTAAGACCTCAGGACAGGCCGCCGGATAAATAAAGCCCACCAGCAGCGGCCTTACATGCAAAGGTTGTTGGCATGGTTACGCTGGCGGGCGTATCGGCCAAATCCGAGACCTAAACGTAGCCTCCGGCGATGTAGTCGTTCAAATAGCGGACCTGGGTGTGACACTCGGTAAGCCGTTCCTCAATAACGTCCCTTATGGATAGTATGCCGATAACTCTGGGCCCGACCATTACCGGAAGATGCCTGACACCCTTTTCGGTCATTATCTTTACTGTATTCTCAAGTTCATCTTCCGGGACTCCCACGATAACATCCTTGGTCATCAGTTCTCTAACCCTGGCATTGGTAACGTCTTTGCTGCGCTGATGTAGGCCGTTTAGTATGTCTCTTTCGGAGATGATTCCCACCAGCTTGCCACCGGCTTCACATACCGGCAGGGCACCTATTTTATAATTAACAAGTTTATCTATGGCCTGCGTGACGGTATCGTTAGGGCCCACCGTGATAATTTCCCGTCCATTAATCCTGGTGATGTCCTTTATCTTCATAATACCCTTCACTCCCTTCATTCCATATATAACCAGTTTACTAAATTTATCATGATTTTACTAACATAACGCGGGGATTGTATGTGACTTTTGTATCATGTAGTAATTTGTAAACCCATACTTAAGTCATGTATGGCGAGTTGAAACCCCCTGACCATATATTACTATATACCTTATGACCAATGGGTCATATACAGAATCGACTTTATGGATTAAAATTAAAGTGCAGGGAATTTGCGTAGCAGGGTAGTGCCGTGATATACGTGACTAAAGAAGCAAAACAGGAGTTGAAAAACATACTTCCCACTGGCAAAGGTACGCCGGAAGCATATCTGCGCATTATGGATAGAGGTCAGGGTAAGCTGGAATTAGACACCGACATGATGAGGCCCGATGACCAGGTAGTGGAATATGATGGTGTTGTGTTATTAATCGCAGAACCCAGGTTTGCCTCTGATAACGATAATGTTTCGCTGGACGCGTATGAAACGTCCGACGGACATAGACTCGTTATCAGCGAGGAGATTGTAAATCAATCATCCAGGACCGTGATAGTCAACTGGATACCTTTACCGCAACCTACATATTGAGCGGAAACCGTATTTCGCACGCAGCCAGATACTCTAGATGACAATGCTCTATATCACGTCAAGCTATCCTCAAACCTCACTGACCTGTTACAACTGGTTGTATTACCTGTGATTGGGTATAATAACTGTACACCAAAGGAAAGAAAAACAGGTGAATGAGTATGGATTGGTTACTGTGGGTCATTAGAGCCGTACTAATTGTAGTAGGAATAATACTGGCAATAATAATCTGGAAAGGGAAAAAGGAAAGAAGGTATCAAGAGTACTCCCTTAGGTTTTTTACAATAGGAATCACCGCCTTTGTTCTGGGGATTATTCTCCTGGTGGTATCTTTTACAACAGACCTGTCATATTTCTATAGTTTGTATCTTATGGCTGCTGGGGCAATAGGTATCATAATTGGTTGGGTTGTTCGGATTAAATGGGACAAGAACTGATAATGGCTCAAGCTGTCCTCAAACCTCAAATGTAGAAGTCTTCTTATTAGGCAATCACTGGCGGGAGCGCATGGGAGTCGAACCCACCGAAGACATCATAAATGCCCCCCAACGGATTTGAAGTCCGCGAAGCCCACCGGGACTCATCCGCTCCCTCAATCTGGATAAGTATATATTATATTACCTCATTTGTTAGTATCAAGGCCTGCCGGCCGGCGTCATTCTTCCGGCATTTCTTGAACCACCTCGGCTTTTTTACGGTACACCAACTTCGCCAGCCAGATGCTCAGCTCGTACAGCACAACCAGCGGCACGGCCACCAGGCTCTGGTTGATGGGGTCGAAGGTGGGGGTGATGATGGCGGCGAGGACGAAGGCGACGATAATGGCCACCTTGCGTTTAGAGGCGAGCCACTCCGGCTTGACGATGCCCATCCGCGCCAGAAAGGTCGTCACCACCGGCAGTTCGAAGACCAGCCCGATGGCTATCAGCAGCCGGGTAATGATGGAAATGTAGTTGCCGATTTTTATCATGGGGGAGGCGATATCGCTGCCGAAAGTGTACAGGAATCCGATGGCCGGCGGAATCAGGATAAAGTAAGCGAAGACGACACCCCCCAGGAACATCAGCGCAATCCAGGGCAGTATGAGGTATATGTATCTCTCCTCTTTCCTGGTAAGCGCCGGTTTTATAAACAGGATTGCCTGTATGGTCAGGTAGGGCATGGCGATGATAAGGCCGCCGGCGAGACATACCCTCATGATGGTGCCTATCATCTCCGTCAGTTCGATGAAGATGAGATTGATATCCCCCGCCGGTCGAATCAGGATGTAGAATATCCACTTCCAGAACACGAATGAGATAGCTGCCGCCACGGCTACGGAAATGACGCTCCGGATGAGACGCTTGCGAAGTTCCTGGAAGTGCCCGAGGAGAGTGAGCTTCTGTTCGCGTTCGGTCATTTCGTCAGGTGTGCCTCTCCCGATTTGGTAGGCTGGTTGTCCTCGCCCCCGGTTTCCGCTTGGTCTGTCGGGGGTGGCGCTTTTTCGCTTTCAGGGTTACTCTCTTTACTTGGCTGGGATTTGGGTGGTTCCTTCTCGGTTGCCTCTATCTCTCTGGTAACCGCCGTGGTCAGGTCGGTACTGTATTTTCTGATGGCACGTACCGTCTTCCCCAGCGTCCTGGCGAAACCTGTCAACTTGCTGGGACCCAGAATTATCAGTGCTAAAATGATAATGAGTAGTATCTCCCATGTACCTATGCCGAGAAATCCCATCCCTCACCTTTTATCGCGTTACCTTTACCCGTAAGCGCCGGTAAAGATAGGCGTTGTTTGGCGTTGTTCTTGCGGAGTGATTATAGACTTAGCTCTTGGTAGCTTTCTCACTGTCAGTCTTCTCTGACTTGGCGGCGGCTGTTTCCTTTTCTTCCTCATCCTCGCCGGCCTGGCCTTTCTTGAAAGAGCGTATTCCCTTGCCGATGGCGTTACCGACCTGTGGCAGTTTCCCCACGCCGAAGACGATGAGGATTATAACCAGGATGAGGGCTATCTCCCACGGCCCCATTTTAAATGGCATCTTGAATTCCTCCTACCCGTGTACTAACCTCTGTAATTATACTAGTGTTCGGCATTCTTGTCTATCTGGAGTTACGGCAGCCCCATTTCCTTCAGGACTACTTTAACTATTTCCGGTAATTTTTGTTGAAGCTCAGGGGAGAGTTCAGTACCGAACTCTACTTCCCTGGGCTCGATGCCAATGATAACGATTTCCCCCGGCTCGTTGCCCGTCAGGGAGATGAGCTTGAGGTTCTCTACCACCCCCAGCTCGTGGGCCGAGGCAAGGCTGGCTTTTTCCGCGGCCAGGTCCTCCGGTTTAAAACGGTAAATCGTTCCAGGCTCACCGCCGGCTTTAGCGGCATCGACGATAATCAATTTGTCGCCGGCCCTGGTGTAAGCGATTAAGTCCGGCGATGTCCCGCCGTCTATTAATTTAACGTCGGGAGGGAGTTCGAGTTGCTGCAACGCCTGTACGGCGTGAATGCCGATGCCTTCGTCTTTGAGCAGCAGATTGCCGACGCCGATTACCACGATTCTTGGCGTCGACTCCTTTTCGGACTGGTTATCGGGGAATTCTTGTGTCATATCGTTATCAACTAGCATATTCTCGGCAGCAGCTCGCCGACCGGCATGTCCACGATGCGCGATGCCCCGAGTGTGGTCTTCATGACCACCTGCCCGGGGTGTTCCGCCACCACCTCCCCGATGATGACCGCTCCGACCCCGTATTTATTTTCTTTCATCGCCGCCAGAACGGCGTCGGCATCCTGTGGGGCCACGGCAGTTACCAGTTTACCCTCGTTGGCGATATAGAGCGGGTCGAACCCCAGCAGTTCGCAGGCGGCCAGCACCGCTTTGTCCACCGGTATTCTGTCTTCTTCGAGCCTGATGCCGATATTCGACTGCCCGGCGAAGTCGTTGAGGGTGGTGGCCAGCCCGCCGCGGGTGGGGTCGCGCAGGCAGTGAATATTCTCGGATGCCGCCAGCATGTTCGCCACCAGCCCGTTCAGGGGGGCGCAGTCGCTGGGCACGGGCGTGTGAAATTTCAGCCCTTCCCGCTGGCTCAGTACGGCGATTCCGTGGTCGCCGATATTGCCGCTGACGATAATCTTATCTCCGGCTTTCGCATTGGCGGCGGAAATATCGGTTCCTTCCGGCACAGCGCCGACTCCTGCCGTATTGATGAAAATCTTATCGGCGCTGCCCTGGTCGACCACTTTCGTATCGCCGGTGACGATTTTCACTCCGGCTTCCTCGGAGGCTTCCCTGATAGAAGTCAGTATCTTTTTCAGGTCGGCCACGGGCAGGCCTTCTTCGATGATGAAAGACAGGCTGAGGTATAGCGGCCGGGCGCCGCTCATGGAGAGGTCGTTGACCGTACCGCACACGGCCAGCTTACCGATATCGCCGCCGGGGAAAAAGATGGGATTGACCGTATAGCTATCGGTGGTGAACGCCAGGCGCCCGCTCAATTCAAAGACGGCCGAATCATCCAGCTTGTCCAGTATCGGGTTGGCCAGGTCGGATAAAAAACTCTCGATGAGGTCATGGCTGAGCTTGCCGCCGCTGCCGTGCGCCAGCAGAATTTTATCTTCCATGACTGTCTCCATAATGGTAGTAGGTGGCGCAGCTTCCCTCCGAGGACACCATGCACGGGCCCACCGGGTGCTCCGGTGTGCAGGTCTCGCGGAAAAGGCGGCAATCATGCGGGGTGCTGACTCCCCGAAGGATGCTCCCGCAGATGCAGCCTCCGTGTTCGAGGGTAGGGCCGGGGTCGATAGTGAAATTCTTCACGGCATCGAATTTTTCGTATTGTGGCTTAATTTGCAGGCCGCTCGAAGGCACAACGCCGATGCCGCGCCAGTTGGCGTCGCCGACTTCAAAGACGGTTTCCATCAAGCGGATGGCTGGCTGATTGCCTTCCGGCTTTACCCCGCGGCGGTAGGCAATCTCAACCTTCGGCTGGCCGCTTTCAATCTGCTCTACCAGCCTGTCCACGGCCAGCAGGATATCGAGCGGCTCGAAGCCGGATACAGCGCAGGCGATACCGTAGTCGTCGGCGATAAACTCATAAGGATGGGAGCCGATAATGGCGCTGACATGGCCGGGGCAGATGATGCCGTCGAGGTTGACCTCGCCCAGGTCGAGGATGGCTCTCATAATGGGCGGGCAGACCTTGTGGAGAGACAGGACGGAGTAGTTGTTTATCTTCTCCTGCTCCGCCTGTAAAATCGAGGCAGCGATGGTCGGTGCCGTGGTCTCGAAACCGATTCCGATGAAGACGACCGATTTGTCCGGGTAATCGCGGGCAATGGTTAGCGCGTCCCGCGCCGAGTAGACAATCCGGACATCGGCGCCTTCGGCCTTGGCCAGCTGCAGGCTGGAACGACTCCCCGGTACTCTGACCATGTCC
>JAUWZF010000028.1 GCA_030615475.1 Dehalococcoidales bacterium
CCGGCATGTTCTATTTACTCGCGTTTAACTCCAGCGACCCCGAGTCAATATTCTACGACCAGAAAATACGTGCCGCAATCGAGTATGCCATCAACCGCCCGGCTCTGGCCGAGATGCTCGGCTATGGCAAATACGAACCGCTTCACCAGATGGCTTCATCAATATGGCCGGGTTACGTAGAGGGTTACGACCCGCGACCGTACGATCCGGATAAAGCCAGGGAACTGCTGGCCGAGGCAGGACACCCCGACGGCTTCAAGACTACAATGCTGCTCACGGAGATGGGAATGGATGCGGGCGCCGCTATAAAGGCTTATCTGATCGAAGTGGGCATCGAAGTTGAGCTGGACGTTGCCGACATGGGCCGGTACTTCGGCTCGGTCTTCGGGATGGGCTGGGATGACATGGTATTAACCGCATCCGGCATCAACCCGAGCACTACCGATTTATTCATCCACTTTGGTCCCAGCCCCATGACTTTCAGGACCGGTAATATCTGGAAATCACCCGAATATCTGGCTCTGTGCCAGGAGGCGCTGGACCCCAAGTACAAGGATGCGTATGAGGCGATGGATAAAATCAAGGCAGCCATCCGGCAGGGCGGCGAGGATGCCATGATTGTTCCGCTTTACCGGACGGCAGGAGGCCAGGTGATGCAGCCTTACGTTCACAGCGACTACCAGCTGATACATGGGATCATGTGGTTTTCGTACGACGATTGGATGGAAGAACACTGAGTCGACTGAATAAGTAAAGCCGGGTGGTTCGTACCCATCCTGATAATGAGGTCTGGGGTGAATCACCCGGCGTAAGAAGAAAGCTGTAATTCAAATTATTAGCCAGACTGTGGGTTATTTAGGAGAATCTTCGGGGTCTGGGCTGAACATGACATTATGCCTAAGGCCAAGAAGGTTCCTTAATGATGCCCGAGGTTTACTATGACAACATATATTATCCGGCGACTGATACAGGCGCTGTTCGTGCTTATCCTGGTAACCCTGATAGTTTTCTTTGTCATGCGGTTGCTGCCCGGCGACCCACTTATAATTTACATAGCCCAGTCTGCCGAGGTGCAAGCTATGCCCCCGGAGATGCTTGACAAACTCCGGGCCGAGTTCGGCCTGGATAAGCCGATAATGGTGCAGTACGCCAACTGGATGGCGGGCATCTTCCAGGGAGACTTCGGCACCTCGATATTTTACCGCGAGAAGGTGGGCAGGCTCATGCTGGAGCGTTTCCCCGTTACCGTTCACTTAGGCCTGCTATCTTTGATAGTCGGTGCCGGGTTAGGCGTTCTGGCGGGACTTTCTGCCGCCATAAGGCGCGGCAAATGGGCGGATAAAATAATTACGCCCCTGACCTATATTGGCATATGTATCCCTGTTTTCTGGCTGGGGATACTAATGATATACGCTTTTGGCCTCAGGCTACACTTGCTTCCCATCTCGGGCTACACCTCACCGTTCGATGATTTCTGGCTGAGCACGAGGCAACTGGTTATGCCCGTTATCTGTCTTGCTTTATTCGGTCTGGCGGCCAATGCGCGGCAGATGAGGTCCAGCATGCTTGAAGTTATACGGCAGGACTACATTCGTACCGCCTGGTCCAAGGGCTTGGGTGAGCGTAAAATAATCGTTAAACATGCTATGAAAAACAGCCTCATCCCGGTGATTACCCTGATGGGCCTCGGCGTGGGTATGATCTTTGGTGGTTCGGTCCTCGTCGAAATGGTGTTTGCCATTCCGGGTGTCGGCCGCTTGATGGTCAGCAGCATCTTCGGCCAGGACTACGTAGTGGTACAGGCCATTACCTTCGTCATCGCCGTAATTGTGTTACTGGTCAATCTGGCTGTTGATATATCCTATGGATGGCTGGACCCCAGGATAAGATACGGTTAGGAGATTTCAAACTTTGGCAGAAAAATCTAACACCATAACAGAGTTCCAGGAAGCGCCGCCCCGTGTGAGCGAGTGGCGTCGCTTTCGCAGAGTATTTTTATCACGCGGGGTGGTCGTCTTCGGGCTGGTCATATTGGTCCTGCTGGTTTTAGTGGCGATATTTGCTGACCTAGAATGGCTTGGCTTTCCGGATGTCGGTCTGGCGCCTTATGACCCCTATAAAATAGGCACGGCAAAGTCCTTAGTTCAGCCAAGTTGGGAGCACCCCCTGGGCTCCGATATTCTGGGTAGAGACACTTTGAGTCGGCTCATCTACGGTTCGAGGACGGCATTAATGGTAGGGTTTATATCTGTTACCGTTGCCGGTGTAGTCGGCATAAGTCTGGGATTAATTGCCGGTTACTTCGGCGGCATTGCTAACGTCATCATCATGAGGGCCATGGACGCATTGCTGTGCTTTCCGATGCTGCTACTGGCTCTCGTCGTGGCATCCGTCCTTGGCGGCGGTATTTGGAATGTAATCATCGCTTTAACCGTCGCTACGATACCTGGATATGCCAGGGTAACGTGCGGACTGACCCTCAGCATCCGGGAAAACGATTATGTCCTGGCCGAACGCGCCATGGGTTCCAGTGACGCACGCACCATGCTCGGCCATATCCTGCCGAATGCCTTCCCACCGCTTATAGTACTGATGACGATGCAGCTCGGGGGTCTTATCCTGGCCGAGGCCGGCCTTAGCTTTATCGGCATCGGTATCGAGCCACCGGGGGCTGCCTGGGGTGCCATGGTCAGCGACGGCTATCAATATTTATTAAGAAACCCGCTACTTTCCTTCGCCCCCGGACTTGCCATTATGCTGGTCGTCTTTGCCTTCAACATGGTGGGTGACGGCCTGAGAGACGCCCTTGACCCCAGGCTCAGAGGTTTACTTTAGTATCATTCTACAACTTCGGCCCGAATCTAGACGAGGCATGGAAATACTATGAAGAGGATATGGAAATGAAAGGCACCCAACCGGATTTTAAAGCGACGCCTTCCGGGATTATCTCCTGATATAGCAACATAAAAAATATTGATAGATTTGTGGCTTATCATCCAATCTCCCGGCGCGAAAGCAAAAGATTGATGGACTTAGTCAGGCAGCGCGATAAAGACATCCGTAACTACGGCAGAAACTCTCTTACTAGATGAATAAATATCATTGCCTCAATGGTGGAGATAGGGGGATTCGAACCCCCGACCTCCGCGATGCGAACGCGGCGCTCTCCCAATTGAGCTATATCCCCACGACGACAGGACTATTATAGCATATATCGGCTAGCGCTCGATGCGTTTTATCTGGTAACGCAGCTTGCCGGCCGGTGCGTTTATCTCCACCACGTCTCCGTCCTTCCGGCCGATAAGCGCCTTACCCAGGGGTGAAGCGATGGAAATTTTACCCTTCAAAGGGTCCACCTCCCTGGGGTCGACTATCATGTAGCGGAGTTCTTCGCCGGAGGCCAGGTCACTGAGGACTATATTATCGCCGACGCCGGACTTATGGGCGGGTTCTTTCTTGTCGCCGATAATGGTGGCCGCTTTCAGCGTTTCCTCAAGCTCTTTAATCCGTCCTTCCACGTGTCCGCGTTCTTCTCTGGCGGCGGCCAGCGGCGCATTCTCGCGGAAATCTTTATCGGCGGCGGCGCGCTGTATTTCGCCGATGAGTTCGCGGCTCCTGTTCTTCAGGTTATCGAGCTCCGTGACGAGTTCGTCATATCTCTGGCGGCTTAAAGAAGCGGCTTCCCGCAGGCCACGGCCGGGGGCAACCTTCGACCCGGTTTTAGATTTCCTGGTTTTAAGGTGGGTAGCCAGGTTGGTCTGGCTCCATCCCGCCTTCCTGGCGTAAGCGAGGAAGGCGCGTGCGAGTACCAGCTTTCTGGCGTAGTCGGTATCCGAGACCGATAGCTGCTCGGCGTAGCTGGCCACCGCGGGAGCGGTCAGTCTGGAGAAGGAACTCTCCCAGCCGTACCAGCGGGCGAATTTATACACTTCCGGCTGGCTGGCATCCCTGTCTTTTGCGGACAGTTTCGCCAGATATAATGCGGCGGCCTCGCCCAGGCTGGGAATACGGTCATCACTGTTTGCCATTTATCTCCCCCGCTGTTTAAGCTGTTTTATTCTAAACATTAACCGCGTTGTCGGTCAATCCGCCTGGCCTTGAAAGGGCAGTTTCATTACGTCTAAAGTTCTGGCTACCATTTGGTATTTGAGCAATCTTACAATTGTCCGGCCGTGCCAGTCGAAGGAGATGTCTTCGGCTTTGAGCAGGGCTTCGTCGATGCCGCCGGCTTTAACTATCTCGAATAGGCGGTCGATTTGCCGGTTGCTGAGGCGCTCGAACAATTTTCTGGCCCAGTAGCCTGTCCTGAGCTCCCGTCCCAGCTTCTTACGCCACCCCCGCTCGTAACGCGCCAGTCTTTTAGAAGACAGGTCGTCATCGGCCAGTGCCTGGTTCAGGGTGGCGGCGGCTATTTCGGCGCTGAGTAACCCGTAGTAGATGCCGCCGCCGCTGGTCGGCTTTACCTGCCCGGCGGCATCGCCCACGACTATCATCCGCTCACCGTAGGTTCGGGTCAGCGGCTTTAAAGGAATTCTCCCGTAGCTTATTTTTGCATCGGCGGAAGCTATTTTACCCTGGGATGCCAGCTGTTCCAGCCACTTTCTCAGGTAGAGTCCGGGCTTTTGCCGCGACATCAGCCCGACCCTGGCCATTGACGGTGTTGTCGGCACCAGCCAGCCGAAGAAACCGGGCGCCACGTTCCCGAAATAGATCTCTACTTCGTCGGTGCCCGGCGTTTCTACCTCGGCCTGGACGCCGATGGTGAAGTCCCGGAACGCGCCCAGCCCCAACCGCCCGATTAAGCCGGGCGCAAAGCCGCTGGCGATGACCGCGGATTTTGCCGTGATTTTGTACTCTTTTCCCCGGCAGGATGTGATTGCGAGGGCGCGGTCTTTTTCAATGGTGACATCGGAAACCCGGCTGTTGAAATGGTAGTCGGCTCCAGCATTCTGTGCCCGCTCGGTCATGGCGACGTCGAAAGCCGCCCGGTCTAGAATACAGGCCTGGGGTTTTTCCCGCCGCAGGTGGAGTCGGTTCCCCGAAGGCGAAAACAGGCTGGCGCTGTTTACCCGATGGAGAATTGCTTTATCCTCGATGGCAAAGGTGTCGACGCATTCCTGGCCGACGATACCCGTGCAGCAGACCTTCTCTCCCGCCCGCGACTTCCGCTCCAGTACCAGTACCCGGTGTCCCTGCGCCGCCAGCTTGTAAGCTACGTAGCTTCCTATCGGGCCACCACCGACGACTATGGCGTCATACATTCAATCTCCGTCAGAGGCCTCCGAACGGCGGGCTAAGTATCTCCTGAAGAAGTATATCCCCACGGGAATAATCGTAATCACGATAATGGTAACGAGGGCGTTGACCCCGTTAATCTTCATACCGAAAAGTATGTTCAGGACGAGAATACTGAGAGTTACCGAGGCGATGGACAGGCCGACGGAAAGGGCAATCCTTTCGATGATAGTTAGCTTCTTGAAGAAAACGAGTGTCCAGGCGAAGCCCGGCAGAAAGAAAACGAGTACAGCGGCCAGGATTGCCCTGATGACGGGTATTTCTTCGGCAAAGGATAGCAGACCGCTTAAATCCATGTCATAATATTACTCAATCCGAGTAGTAACTTCAAGCGTGCCCGATTAAATTAGTCGAAAACGCCCTTCTGGCGCAGTCGGTCTACCTCTTCCCGGGTCATACCCAGAATATCGGTGCAGATATAGTCGGTATGCTCGCCTAAAAGGACGGGGCGTCGGATATCGGCTTCGGCGGCGGAGAGCTTGATGGGGTCTGGGTGGTAGTAGTGCAGCTTGCCCATGTAAGGATGGTCGAGCTCTCGGTAGAAATTGTAGTGTTTGAGCTGAGGGTCTTCATCAAGGTCTCTGGCGTTGGCGACCAGTCCCGCGCCGACTCCGGCATCCTGCAGCATTTCCTGTACCTGTTCCGGCGGATAGTTTGTCGTCCAGGCTTCTACCCGTCGGTCGAGTTCATCGCTATTTTCCACACGGCCTGCCGCCGTGGCGTATTTTTCATCGTTGGACCAGTCCGGACTGCCGATGACTTTCACGAAGCTCCGCCACTCATCGTCGGTCATCACGGCAACAGCCACCCATCTATCGTCGCCCTTACATTTATAGATACCGTGAGGCGCGGCATAATCGCACTTGTTGCCCTTCAGGGCCAGTTCCCGGTCGTTGGCCTGGTAGTCGAGGATGAGCGGGGTCATGTAGTTCAGTCCGGCCTCTATCTGGGCATGGTCGATGTACTGTCCCTTGCCGGTGCGGCGTTTATAGTCGAGGGCGGCCATGATAGCCAGCGAGCCGTACATCGGCGAAAGCTGGTCGGTGTAGTAGGTGGAGGGGGGTACGGGAGGGCGGTCCGTATAGCCGACCATCGTATCCATCATGGTGACTGCCGTCAGGATACTGCCGAAGCCGGGCTGGTCGGCCATGGGGCCGGTATGCCCGTAGCCGCAGGTGCGAAACATGATGATTTCCGGGTTGACTTTCCTGAGCCCCTCGTAGTCCAGTCCCAGCTTGTCCATAACGCCCGTGGGGAAACCTTCGCCGACGACGTCCGCCCAGGCCACCAGCTTCTTGAAGATTTCTATCGCCTCGGGCTGTTTGAAGTTCAGGCTGATGCCGTATTCCGGGGCGGTGTGGGTGATGGAAAAGAAAGCGCTGCGTTCCAGTCCGACCGGCTCTCCTTCTTTATTGGTAGGGGCGAAGGGGGCAAAGAGCCTGACCGGGTCGGGCCTGGTGGCGGTTTCCACGCGTATCGTCGTCGCTCCGTAGTGGCTGAGGTAGTTGAGGGTATAGACGCCCACCCCCGCCCAGCAGAGCTGTATTATTTTTACGCCTTCAAAAGGTTTCTTCGTCACGCTATCATCCTCCCGGTTCTTGGGTGTCATTCCCGTACACCAATTGTCATTCCCGCGAAGGCGGGAATCCAGTCGGAGGGATATGGGATCTGGATTCCCGGGTCAAGCCCGAGAATGACATTTTCTTTAAATCACCTTTTGCTCTTTCATAGTCTTTAACTCACCGGTGGACATGCCTAGTTCTTGATATATCTCGTCGTTGTGCTCGCCGATGAGCGGGGCCCGGTGCCGTATCCCGACGTGTCCCTGCGTCGTCATCACGGCGCCTCCCGGGTATTTCAGGCTTTTACCCAGTTCCGGGTGCTCGATTTCCTTCCAGAAGCCTCTGTACAGGAGCTGGGGGTACTTGAGCACATCCCCGGCGTTGTTGCAGGGGCCGAGCTGGAATCGATTTTCCGTCGCCAGTTTCAGGAGCTCGTCCTTGGTGCGGTTCCTGAAGAACTTGCCGAGTATTTCCATGAGCTCTTCGGCCTGTTCCCGGCTCATGTCCTCCCAGCTTTTTTCCTCCCATGCCCAGTGCTCGAAAGTGCCGATATCGATGCCGTCTTGTTTAATAAAATCCATCATGCTGAGATTGTTCTTGGCGGCGGTGGGATTCAGCAGGAGGTTGAGGGCGATATGGCCGTCCTTACACTCCCAGAGCAGCGGATTGTAGAAGGTGGAGCCGTCTATGAGGGTGACGGCCGCACGTGCCCGCCCGTGCCGTGTGGGAATCTCGCCGAACAGGGCGTAGGGGCCTTCGATTTCCGCCGAGCAGACGATATCGAGGGCCTGCTGGGTGATGCCTTCGACGTGCTGGCCTTTGCCGGTTAACGCGCGGTGGCTGAGGGCTATCATCGTGCCGATGGCCCCGTTCATGGCCCCGAGGTAATGGGTATGGTGGTAGCTGACGGTCAGCGGGGGGCGGTCTTCGTAGCCGGCGGTGTAAATGAGTCCGCCGAGCGCCCGCACCACGATATCCGGGTCTTTGTAGTCGCGGTAAGGCCCTTCCTGCCCGAAGCCGGTCATAGAAGTCAGCACGATGCCGGGGTTAATTTTACTCAGGTCTTCATAGCCCAGCCCCAGACTGTCCAGGTAGCCGGGAGCGAACGACTCCAGCACGGCGTCCGCCGTCTTGACGAGCTTCTTGAATATTTCTTTTCCCTTCGCGGTCTCGATGTCCAGGGTGATGCCTTTCTTGTTGGAGTTGAAGGCGAACCAGGTCAGGTTTTTCTCGGGGTCGGCCTGGTCCTTGTAGAAAGGGCCTCTGAAGCGGGCGGGGTCGCCGCCGGGCTTTTCAATCTTGATGACCTCCGCCCCGAAGTCGCTGAGCGCCCGACCGCAGATGAAAGCCCTGTCATCGGTCAAATCAAGGATGCGGTAACAGCTCAGCATACGCCCCTCCTGAAGCTAATAAAAATGAATTAAAGAACGCTACGGGGATTGTCCAACCAGATAATTATAGTATGAATTAACAAAGGGGGGCAAATAGGGAGGGGGGCTTATCAGCCCCCACTTCAAGTTATTTTCTATCTAGAGCTACCTCCACCCCTCATACTTCTCTCTCACCACTTCCTCACCAAGCTTGTCCGCATTGTCTTATTCGTTATCCCGGTCCGGGAAATTGCTCCGGCGGCCAGAGTTCTTCCGCCACGTCGTCCAGGCCCAGTTCCAGCAGCTTTTTCCGGCTGGGCTTGGTGGTTACCCGGCTCCAGTCCAGGGCGCCGAGGCCCCAGTACACCTGAGCCTCGATATTCGCTGTGATGCCGGCCAGCGGCCCCTCTTCCTGGGGAGGGCGCCCGATTATCCTGCCGTGTACCTTATGCTCCAGGGGATTGATACCTTCGCGCAGGTTAAAGACGTGCCGCATATTAATAATCCTCTCACCGCACTTGAGCAGCTCATCCGCGGAACGGTCCCAGCCGGTCACGGCGCTCATGAATCCCGTGATGTATTTGATAGAGTTACCCCCTACGAGGTCGCTAAACATGCACCAGCCGGTGGCATTGACAACTTGCGTGCCGAAGCCGGGAGGCCCGAAACTCATTTGAGTATGGCGACCCGGGGTTGCGTCCATCTGATAACGCGCCGCGGATGACGCTTCGGGGAACGAGGGGAACTTCGGGTCGTGCATGCCCAGTTCCTGGCCTCCGATATGTACCGCGTACTCCTCGGCTCCCCTGCCAATCTTCTCGGCGGCCACCTTGACGCCGTCGGCCAGCACGTCACCGAAGCCTTCTCTCTTCACCATCTTTTCCGTCATGGCGACGATGGCCTGGTGGTTGCCCCAGGCAAGTTCAATCCCATCGGTATCCTTCCTGGTAATAAGCCCGTTCTCATAGCACTCGATAGCGAAGGCGATGGTAGTGCCACCCGAGATAGTATCCAGTCCGTAGCAGTTGCATAAATGGTTCAACATGTTGATCGATTCCGTATTATTGTTGAGACACATCGTTCCGAAGGAGGCCTGGGTTTCATATTCCACCCGGCGGGTGCCCGCCGGGTATTTGTACTCG
>JAUWZF010000055.1 GCA_030615475.1 Dehalococcoidales bacterium
GCCCAGACTGTCCAGTACCTTACGGGCGGACTCGGCCAGGGGCGACACACGCTCCACCGTAATCACCCGTCCGGCCAGTTCGGCGAGAATCGCCGCCTGATAGCCGCTGCCGGTACCTAACTCCAGCACTTTTTCACTTCCATTAAGCTCCAGCGCCCCCGTCATGAGAGCAATAATATACGGCTGGGAAATCGTCTGCTCCCAGCCAATTGGTAACGGCCTGTCTTCATAGGCCTGATGACGATATTCCCGGGGAACAAACTCTTCACGGGGTATGCGGGACATTGCGGCTAATACCCGCTTATCTGTAATCTCGGAACCGAGATGTTCAATCAATTTGGCCCTTGCCGCTTTAAAGTCCATCATGGCCGCCAGCGAAGAATCAGGATAGAATAATTGACAAAACAATAAGGACGACTATAACTATCCCCGCCAGGATACCGGTTCTCTTCAGTTCTCCGGTGACATAAGGATACCGGGGTGTCGTAACTGCCGCCGGTGCTGCCGCTGCCTTAGGCGCGGGTGGAGCCTCAACGGGTGCCGCCGGCTTCGGCGTCACGGCGGTTGCCTGCTGCTGTAAAAGATTACCTGCCTGCCGCTTTATGGCTTTACTTTTTTTACTATGATGAGGATGCTTACCTTTGCCGTGTCGCGATTTACCTGGCATCCTTTACCTCCTGGAGATTACTCGTTAGCCCTGGGATGTGACTTATCATAGGAGCGGCGGACATGCTCGGTAGTCAGTTGAGTGTAAACCTGCGTGGTAGATATATTGGCATGTCCCAGCAGCTCCTGGACCGACCTCAGGTCGGCCCCGCCGCTCAGCATATGAGTGGCAAAGCTATGTCTCAGGGTATGGGGACTAATCTTGTCACCCAACCCGGCCGATTTAGCGTACTCCTTGAGTTTCTGCCAGAACCCCTGCCGGGTGAGTCTATCGCCGCGGGCGTTAAGGAACAGGGCTTCATCTTTCTTGCCGTGGGCTAACCTGGGGCGGTCCTCGTCGGTGTATTGCTTTACGGTCATGGCTATTTGTTCGTAAAGCGGGATAATCCGTTCCTTGCGCCCCTTACCGAAACAGCGCACGAAGTAATCGCCCGCAGTATTGACATCACCCAGGTTTAAAGCCACCAGTTCGCTTATCCTCATACCGCTGGCATACAACAACTCCAGCATGGCCCTGTCTCTCTTGGCTTCAGCCGTAGACAGCTTGGCCGGCTGTTCCAGCAGCAAGCGTACCTGGTTAATCGGTATAGGCTTGGGTAACGCCTTCCCCACGCTTGGTGAACTCATATTCTCGGTAGGGGCGTTTTTGATGATGCCCTCCGATAACAGAAAGCCGAAGAAAGACCTCGACGCCGCCACTTTGCGTGCCATCGTGGTGGCCACATAGCCTCTCTCTTTAAGGTCAAGCAGATAGCTTAACATGTTCTGCCGACTGAAATCAGCCCAGGTATTTATATCCTGCCTCTTAGCGAAGTCGTCCAGGCCTGTCAGGTCATTGCGATAGGCAGCTATGGTATGCTCGGAATAACCTTTCTCCACTGCCAGATAATTCAGAAAACTTTCGATTAGCTCTATCATTACGTCTCCTCACGATTTGGTAATTGGTTAACATAGTATTTTAACATAATATCTTACCATAAAAAAGGCCACCCCATGCAACCAACGACACTGAGAGGGTGCTATATCCCTCAAATTAACTATGACCAAAGAGCTATTGTAAATAGGACGAAAGGCATATAAGATTTTTGTATAGCGGATACGTATTTATCATATATAGATAGAGGTACCCCTGCTTATGTCGAAATCTGTTGAAGAAGCCACAAATAGCTTGCGCAAGAAATCGCCCGAGCCGGAAGCCTTACAGCTCATTCCCGAGGCCATGGCCCGCAAGTATAACGCCATACCACTGGCCATAGATGGTAATGTCCTGCGCGTGGCCATGGCGAACCCGTCCGATATCCTCGCCCTCGAAGCCCTGGCCAGCTGGAGTCAGATGCGCATAGAGCCTGAGGCTTCTACCCAGGAAGAAGTGCTTGAGGCTATCGATTTTAACTATAAGGCCTATGACGAGATAGAAAAACAGATTTCCAGTATATCATTATCCGATGGTATCAAAGCAGACAAGCAATTAATTATTGACACAGCCACGGAGGCTCCGGTTGCCCAGGTCTTGAGGCTAATTATTGATGAGGCCGTGAAAGCCAGAGCTTCTGACGTTCACCTTGAACCGGGTGAAGATAAACTGCAGGTGCGCTTCCGTATAGACGGCACACTTCACAATATGTTCTCTCTCCCGTTAATGACGCTGACGCCGATTATCTCCCGAATCAAGATTCTGGCCAATATGAACATAGCGGACCACCATCGCCCGCAGGATGGTCAGTTTTCCGTAAAAACGAAAGGTCGCTTGATAGATATCCGGGTAGGTATCATCCCCACCGTTTGTGGTGAGATGGCGGTATTACGGCTTCTGGACAAGTCCCGGGCGACCCTGGCACTGGCCGACCTGGGATTTCTCCCCGAAAGCCTGTCGAAATACGAGAGTATGCTTAAAGTCCCTTACGGGATAATACTGGTAAGCGGTCCTACCGGGGCAGGGAAAACCACCACGCTATATGCCTCTGTAAATTCACTTGACCAGGTAGCACGCAACATTTTAACCATAGAAGACCCGGTTGAATACCGGTTCTCAGATATAAACCAGATTCAGGTAAACCCCCGCGCCGGCGTCACTTTTGCCAGCGGCCTCAGGTCCGTACTGCGGCTCGACCCCGATGTGATATTAATCGGAGAGATACGCGACGCTGAAACGGCTAATATCGCCATTCAGTCGGCTCTTACCGGTCACCTGGTGCTGTCTTCAATCCATGCTAATGACGCCGTAGGCGTGGTGCTGCGCCTCATCGACCTCGGTGTAGAGCCTTTCCTGGTATCCTCGGCCCTCATCGGCGTGATTGCCCAGCGCATGGTACGCTGTATCTGCCCCACTTGCTCCCGTCAGGTTGAAGCTTCCCCTGAGGAGCGTATGATTTACAGCCAGGAAATGGGCGAAAAACGAAGTGAGTTTCTCCAGGGCAGCGGGTGTAAATCATGCGCTAATAGCGGCTACTGGGGGCGGATAGGTATATTCGAAATATTCTGCACCAGCGACGATATTAAAACGTTACTGGTCAAGGGAACAACTGCCAACGAATTACGCAGCCAGGCAATTAAGGAGGGGATGCTTACGCTGCTGCAAGACGGGATGTTCAAGGTGAAGAAAAACATAACCACCCCCGCTGAAGTCCTGCGTAATGCTTATTCCGTAGGGTAATGAAGAAAATCCTGTACTCGATGATACTTCTTGAGGTGATAAATATCGGAGCGGAAATTAGATGCTTTATCAATACATAGCCTGCGGTGAATCGGGCGATATCGTCAAAGGCAAAATATCGGCAACCAGCGAAGACTCGATTACCGAAATGCTCAGTTACGCTGGCTACCGCCTGATTAACCTCAGACCCTACGTTCCGTTCCTGAGTCTGGGGAAGCTGGCCGCACAAATATTCCCGGTCAAGCAAACCGAAATAATAATGCTCTACCGGCAACTGGCCCTGCTTCTTGAATCCGGCATCAATATTGTTACCGCTCTGGGATTACTGCAGGAACAGATATCCAATCGTACCCTGAAGAAAGTAGTTTACGATATCATCAACGATATACGCAACGGCGACCAGCTGTCAACGGCCATGAGCCGGCACCCGAACATATTCTCTTCGATGAGCTGCCGTACGTTGAGCATCGGTGAGCAGACCGGCGGCCTCGAGACGATGCTGAGGCAGATGGCCGACTATATGGAGAAAGAAATCATCACCCGTAAAGGAATCAAGGGCGCCATGATGTACCCGATGATAGCCGCCGGGGTGACCGTAGTGGTGGTTGGCATATTGATGTTCTTCGTTCTACCGGCTTTCGCCAACCTGTACGGGTCTCTCGGTGCCGAGTTACCCGCCCTGACCAGAATTATGATAGATTTCTCCGTATTTCTCCGCAGTTATGTTCTTCATATCTTTCTGGTAATATTTATCGCCATAGGTCTGGGAATTATCTATCTCAGAACGGCGGACGGTAAATATAAATTCGATGCTCTTATGCTGCGTATTCCGCAGCTAGGAAGGGTAAAGCACCTTAACGAGCTTGCCCGCTGCTGCCGCAGTATCTCGCTACTGTTCTCGGCCGGCCTGCCTTTGACCGAGATTATGCCCCTCGTTATCCAGGGCTGTAACAACAGGGTGATGGCCCAGGCACTTTACAACGTCCAGATGGACATGCTCAAAGGCGAAGGCTTATCCAAGCCGATGGCAAAAAATTCCATCTTCCTGCCGATGATGGTACAGATGGTCAAGGTCGGTGAGGAAACGGGCAGCCTCGATACCTCCTTGCTTGCCGTAGCCCAGAGCTACGAATCCGAAGCAGAGGACAAGACTAAATCCCTGATAAATATGATCCAACCGGTGATGACACTGGTCATAGCCGGCATTGTCGGCCTGATTGCTCTGTCGATGGTTTCAGCCATGTATTCCATCTACGGGCAGGCAGAATTCTAGTCTCAGGAGAGTTTTCGGACGCTTTTATGAAAGGTTTGAAATTAACTAAAACAAGCTGGCTGATTCTCTCGGCGGGCATCTTTATCGTCGTCCTGGTCGGTCTGGGTCTTACTCGTTCTCAGCAACTCGAGGAACAAACCAAACTGGAAGAGGAGCTGACCTTATCTACAATGCGAGTGGACAAAATACAGGTGACACAACTGCGCCCGCAACTGGATGAGCTCCAACAAAGAATATCAGAAAGCGAGTCTCAGCTTAACGAGGCAAGGGACAGACTCCGCCAGACGGTGGTCAGCGTTGATGTTACCGATAAACTCTTCGTAATTGCCGAGTACTGCGGCGTGGAATTACAGAACGTCAACACTTCAATGATATCATCACGCGTAATCGAAGGCATCGACTGTTATACGACATCGATTACCGCCACCTTTGCCGGAGAGCTGCCCGATATTATTGATTTTATTATCAGCCTGAATGACGGCTACACCACCGGCTATGTTCAATCAACCCAGATATCCATTCCTGATGAATCCAGCGATAATGAGCCAACCGCCGACATCCAGATGGTTGTCTACTCTTATAAAGGAAACTGATTATGGTTGCAAACACTGTTACTCTCTATATTAACGACACCAGCATCCGCTTGATGGTCACCCGCGGCAAGCGCATAACCAAGCTGGCCGACGTACCTCTGGACACGAGCTTGAGTGACATCAGCACCGAAGAAAAGGAAGCGGAACTCGCCGCCAGGATTAAACACCTCTTTAAAAGCAACAAGATAAGCAAGAGGAAAGTCATCCTCGGTTTGAGCGGACTTCACTGTCTGACCCGGCCGGTTTCCCTGCCCGAATTACCCAAGGCTATGCTGGATGAGGCCATAACAAGAGAGGCCAGGAGAGTTCTGCCGGTGCCCCTGGAACAGCTATACATCTCATGGCAAATTGTCTCGGCCTCTGAGGGGAAGATACAGGCCTTTATGGTGGCCATACCCCGGCAGATTGCCGATACCCTGATAAGAATACTCAACAAGGCGGGATTCAAGCCATACCTCATGGACATCAAGCCGCTGGCTCTAGCGAGGCTGGCCAGGGAAGCAACTTCCATAATCGTTGATGTCCAGCCAAGAGAGTTCGACATTATTGTTATGGTCAAAGGAATCCCCCAGCCTATCCGCACCGTAACCTTCCCCCAGGAATCACTATCCCTCGCCGATAAGATAGTGATAGTAAAGGATGAGCTTAAGCGGACTATCGAGTTCTATAATTCCAATAATCCGGAAAATCTCATTCAACCGAATGCGCCCTTGCTTGTCTCCGGGGAGCTGGCTGATGAACCGGAACTATATGAACCCCTGGCCCAGGAACTGGGATATCAGGTATCCCCACTTACATCACCATTAAAATGCCTGAAACAGCTCGACCCGTCACATCACCTGGTGAATGTCGGACTGGCCCTCAAAGAATCCACCAGAGAAGCCGGCCCCCTGCTACCCAACTTCAACACCTTGCCAGCACCCTACCTGCCCAAGCCGATTTCCCTGAATCGAATAATGGCTATACCGGCAGCAGCTGCCGCCGTCTGTCTGATAGTCTTGCTGGGAATGACAATACAGGATGCCGGCGCCAGCATTGAATCGGCGCTTAATCAACTGGATACCAACAACTTCCTCATCCAGAAAAAACAGGCCCAGAAAAACCAGCTGACGCAGGATAGCGCAGCGGCGGAGCAAAAACTGGCCGCTATTGAAGCAACCTACAAGAATTTTACAGCCGCGCTGAATACCTTCAATACAAACGGTGACCAGATAAATAAAGATCTGGAAGCCACCGTGGACAACCAGGTAGATGACTTTGAAGTGTATAGTATAAGCCATACCGGCATCCATATGACTATTAATGGATGGGCTGAGAGCGAGCAAGAAGTTATGGAATACGTCCGAAAACTGGATGCTACCGACAGGTTTTACGAAATTACCATATCCAGTCTATCCAGAGAAGCGGCGGAGGATGATGGTGATGGTGGCGATGAAGACGATATTATGATGTATTCTCTATCTATTAAATTGAAAGGGTTAAGATGATGGACATTATCAAGTTGCTGCAACTAGCCAAATCAAAGAACGCTTCCGACCTGCATATGGTTGTGTCCAGACCTCCGTTATTTCGTATTTATGGCAGTTTGATGCCGGCGGATGACCAGCCCGAGTTAACCGCCGAGGACATAGAGCAGGCATTAAGTCAGATAACGACCGAACAGGAAAGGGCTAATTTCGAGGGCAACCTTGAGCTAGACTTCGGCCGCAGTGTTCCTGATGTCGGCAGACTCCGTTTCAACGCCGCCAGACAACGCGGGACAATCAGCCTTGTTATCCGCCTGCTGCCGTCCGAGATTCCCTCCCCCGACTCTCTGGGACTGCCCAATGTCTGCAAAGAGCTTATTCAACGACCACGGGGCCTGGTGGTGGTCAGCGGACCT
>JAUWZF010000201.1 GCA_030615475.1 Dehalococcoidales bacterium
TTCTCGTCCTTGCCAAAACCGACTACCGTGGCTTTTACTTTGAACATCATTACTCCTTTATTACTTTAATTCTGCTTGTGTTCCCCGTTCAGGTGTTATCACGGGGCATATGCCTCGGCCAGCCTGGTAAGCCGGCGGTAGTTCTCGGCGGGTTGCGGCTGCCGGAAGATGGCGCTGCCGATGTAAATAACATTAACGCCTGTCTCCGCAATTTTAACGATATTATCCTCCTTGATGCCACCGTCTATGCCTATCTCCAGGCGCGGGTGGGCCTTACGGAACGCCACTATTTTATTCAGGACTTCCGGTATGAACTCGGCACCGTAAAATCCCGGGTTGACCGACAGGAAAAGCACACTATCCAGCTCACTGAGGAGGGGTTTGATGACGTCGACGGAGGTTTTCGGGTTAACGGCCAGTCCCGCCTGCATACCGAGGCTCTTGACCTGCCGGATAATCTGGTCCGGCGAGGAAGTGGCTTCGTAGTGAAAGACTATCTTTTGCGCCCCTGCCTGTTTAAATTCTTCCAGGTAGTCCTCAGGGTGCAGCACCATGAGGTGTGCCTCCCAGATGAGCTTCGTTCTGAGCGCGGCTATCTGTTCACAGGACACGCTTCGCGAGGGCACGAACCGACCGTCCATAATGTCGAATTGGGCGTGGTCGGTAAAGCTCTCGGTCTGGAACACCATTTTCCCCAGGGCTATGGGGTCGTCGGTGAGAATGGCCGGTACCGTATGGATGCTATTACTCATGCTGCCTCCTCTAAGAACGCCTGTCCGGGGAAACTGAAATCGGTAGTGCTGCTGACGACATTTTAGGCGTGAAGCAGGGATGATGTCAAGGACAGGTGAGCCGATTCTTTATAGAAACTTAACCAGTCCTTTATGTATTTTTTATAGTTTTTATATTGGCGTTTATATTATTGTGTCAGAATGAAAGTATGATCCGCAACTATCGGGTTGCTAAGATTGGGGGACGACTAAGGTGAAGATGGCTATCAGCTTCATCTGCGGGGCGATTGTTTGCACCCTGCTTCTCTTCGGGGCAAAGACGGTTATCCCCACGCTAGCTGAAACTGATAATTTAACTGCTGAATCGGAAAATGTTACTCAAAGTTTCATAGACCTGCTGCCGGATATTGAGAGGATATACCGCGAGTCCTTGATTGCGCCGTTTGAGAAGGCCGAGAGTAAGATTTACGATGAAGATATCGCCGAATTCTATCGTGAGCTTCTGGATAGCACCGGACTGAGAACGCCGGATGAAGAGGCGAATTAGGTAATCCTTTCCCCATAAAAACAGTGGAGGTCACTCTTTCAAGCAACCTCCACTCACAAGACTGACTGGTAACGAACTCAACTCACTTATGGTGATTACCACCAAATAGACTGGGCCTCTGCTCTGCAGACGGTCTTCCAGCTTAATTTATCGAGCCGAGTCCGTTTTCTACTTGCCCCGCCATCGGCAGGGCATCAACGGTCCACCTGCCAAACTCCCAATAATCCGTGAAGCCTCATTGCGCACCTCCCGAAGCAAACTCAGGTTGTGTCATGAGCTTCTGACTTATTTTAATACTATACGTGCCAGTTGTCAAGGAGGGCCTAGCTAGGCCGCAGTTTTATTGATAAAATATTTATATTTTCTGGCTTACTGCATGGTTGAGCCGCCGTCGACGCAGAGAATCTGCCCGACGATATGGGCGGAGACATCTGATGCTAAAAAGGCCACAGCATTGGCGACATCCTGAGGGGTGGTTTCTTTCGCTCTCGGAGTTTCTGGTATGAAACCTCTTTTAATTTCCTCAGGGTCTCTCGGGTCGAAGTTGGTGAGTCCCCATCCCGGTGCCACGCTGTTAACGTTTATTCCCTGTTTGATTACCATACCCGCCAGGCCCCTGGTGATTACATCACGGCGCCGCCGGAAACGTGGAGCACCTGTCCGGTGATATCGCCAGAGATGTCCGATGCAAAGAAGGCCGTGGCGCAGGCGATATCCTCCGGTGTGGTTGCTTTGGCCATGGGTACCGTCGTAAGCTGCATTTCCATGATGGCCTGTTTATCGGGGGCCTTGATGAAATTGGTCGGCGAGGGGCCGGGGGCGACGCAGTTAATGCGGATGCCGGTCTTCGCCTCCACCCAGGCCATCTGCTTGGTGAAAAGATCTACACCGGCTTTGGACATCGCGTACATGTTCACACCGTGACTGTACATGTGGCTGCTGCCTGAGCCGATATTGACGATGGAGCCGTAGTTCTGCTTTTTCATATGGGGGAGCACAGCCTGGGTAATGAACATGGTGCCGTAGAGGTTAAGGCGTATATTCTTATCCCAGGTCTCCTCGTCCTGCTGTTCCAGGGGGCCGTAGCCTATGACGGCACCGGCAACATTGGCAAGGATGTCGATTTTACCATATTCAGCGATGACCTGCTTGACCATTTCCTGAACCTCGTCTCTATTGGTCACATCGGCCTTCATGGCTATGGACTTGCAGCCGAGGGCTTTTACCTCTTCGGCTGTTAGTTTAGCGTCATCGAGATTGATATCGGTGACAGCAACAGCGTCGCAACCCTCTTTCGCCAGAAGGAGCGATATAGCTTTACCGAATCCTATCTGACTGCCGGCACCGGTTACCAGTGCCACCTTTCCTTTAAACCCTAGATCCATTATTACCTCCTGTATCTCTAAAGTGTATTTCAGGCATAATTATATAACATATTGCGGGTTGGCGTGAAATCCTGAGGGGTACCTGATGTGAAATACGAAGTCCCTTGAGGATGCGTGTTCAGCAGGTTAGATTAAAGTCCCAGATAGGCTTTCCTGACATGGTCGCTCTTGAGAAGGTCGTCGCAGCTGCCTTCCAGGGCTATTCGGCCGTTTTCCATTACGCAGGCACGGTCGGCTATCTCCAGCGTATGCCGGACGTTTTGCTCAATGAGTAATATGGTGATTCCCTGCTCGCGGAGGGACTTGATTTTCTGGAAGACTTCCAGTACCAGTCTCGGTGCCAGACCGTTTGACGGCTCATCAATAATGCACAGTTTCGGCTTTGACATTAAGCCCCGCCCCATGGCCACCATCTGCTGCTCACCGCCGCTTAATGTCCTGGCCAGTTGCCCGGCTCTTTCTTTTAACATGGGGAAAAGCTGGTAAACCTGCTCCAGGGTTTCC
>JAUWZF010000162.1 GCA_030615475.1 Dehalococcoidales bacterium
TTGGCCGCTTTGTCCATCCGCGCCACGATTTTCTCGATGTTGAAGGGGTCCTCGCCGAGGAGAATCTGGGGCCCGAAGACGTTGTTGATATTATGCATGATGGAGTCCTGGCTCTCGCCCATGTACCAGGGAGAAGTATCACCTGTCTCGGATACTCCAGTAATGCCCTCATCGGTATGTATTTTAACGACGACGGCATCGGCGCAATCGGCAGTACCTCCTCCCATCTTCATTGGCTTGGCGAAGCGTATTGATACGGGTATGCATTCTATGCTGGTGATTTTCATAAAATATCCTCCGGGCGAGTATTTATATAGAGTCGAGAATGATTTTGGATGATGCCATTTCTATATAGCACTTTACGCTGTGATAAGTCAAACTATTGTGACTAAAGTCATAGTGGGCGAGGCAGTTAATTGTGTAATATACTGTTGTAGGAAGAACCAGCCCGCAACTCGAGGAGGTGGCAGATATGGATGCCAAGTGCCCCGGCCAGGATATCAAGAACCTTCGGGCGGCGATGTATAAATGCCCGAACTGTGGTAATGAAGTTGAGATGTTCTCCGACGAGCTCAGGATTAAGTGCAAGAAGTGCGGCGAGTACGTCTATAAAGAGCAGACGCCGTCCTGTATCGAGTGGTGCCCCTCGGCGCGCCAGTGCCTGGGAGAGGAGCGGTGGAAAGCGCTGAAAGGTGAAAACTAGCCGGATTTATGGAGGCCTGGGATGGTAACGAAGACAGTTAGGAAGATAGTTAAAATCGACGAGGATAAATGTAACGGCTGCGGAGACTGCATTATCTCCTGTGCCGAGGGGGCGCTCCAGATAATCGACGGCAAGGCGAAGCTGGTTAGCGAGAAATACTGCGACGGCCTCGGCAACTGCCTGGACTGCCCTCAGGGAGCCATCAGCATCGAGGAGCGGGAGTCAGAAGAGTTCGATGAAGAGGCGGTGGAGCAGCATTTAAAGTCGGAAGAATCCGAAGATAAGCTCCCATGCGGTTGTTCTTCCGCCAGCGTAACGCAGTTCGAAAGGCAGACCGGGGCGGCGGCTCCGGCAGCGGAAGCCCCCGCCAGGACGCCGGTAAAGTCAAGGCTCGGCCACTGGCCGGTGCAGCTGACGCTCGTCCCGCCGACGGCGCCGTTTTTGAAGGGAGCGGACCTGGTGCTGGCGGCCGACTGCGTGCCTTTTGCCTATGCCGGTTTTCACCAGGACTTCCTCGGGGATAATGCGGCGCTGCTGGTGGCCTGTCCCAAGCTGGACGACTTTCAGGCACACCAGCAAAAGTTAAACGAAATTTTACAGCAGTCCGGAATCAAGAGCCTGACGGTACTGCACATGGAGGTCCCCTGCTGTTCCGGCCTGGTGCACATGGCCAAGCAGGCCATCCTGGCCAGCGGCAATGTCGTGCCCTTCAGGGATATCACCATCGGTATCCAGGGCGATATAAAAGCAGGTTAACCGGCGGCCAGTTTTTTACCAATTACGTAGGCGTCGGCGAGGGCGGTGGGGTGTTCTTTAATCTCCCCCCTCTTATCGACGCCTCTTATCAAAAGCTCTTCTGTGTATTCGGCGTTGATTGCCTGGAAGAAGTACTTAATCGTCAGTTTCGGCCCGTCGAACAGTTTTTTGCCTTTAGTAGCCCCCACAGCTATAAAAGCCCCCTTTTTCAGGGGAATATCCATGTTTTTTAACACGTATTTCCTCGCCCAGAGCGCCTGGCAGCGACTGATAAGCAGCATGAGCTGGGCGCTGACGGTATAGAAGAATATGGGAGAGGCGATGATGACAACGTCGGCATCCAGTATCTTCGGGTAGAGGTCATCCATGTCGTCCCGGATGACGCAGTTGCCGTCTTTCAGGCACCCGTAGTATTCCCGGCAGGGCGCTATCTGGAGCTTGTCCACGATAATCTTCTCGGCCTCCGCCCCCTGACTCTGCGCCCCCTTGAGAGCCTCGTCGAGGAGGAGGTCGCTGTTGCCCTTAATCCTCGGGCTGCCCATAATGCCCAGAACTTTCAAACTGCCTCCCCGTTACCGGCGGTCACTGAATAATTGACCGCCCTGGGCGATATTCTCCGGGTTAAGGTCTACTATGTCGATTTGTACCGCCGTGGTCGGACACCCGATAGTCTTCACAATCGCCTCGGTGACGTCTTTCACCATCCCCCGCTTTTGCTCAACGTCCCTGCCTTCGAAGATTTTTATAGTTACTAACGGCATATATGTCTCTCCTTCCCTGTTTATTTCACTGGAAAAAGTTTAATGCTTTACAGGTGGGGAGTCAAATAAGTGGGGAGTCTAATTAAAACCGCCTCATCTTCAGGACCATCGTCAGGATGATGATTAAAGCGAACACAATGGTAAACAGCAGGCCTCCAATCATGTAGATTATCCAGCCCGGTGTGCTCGGGGACTGGCTGACAGATGGCATGGGGAAGGGTTCCTGGGGTGATGGTGTTGGTGACGGGGGTATCAACTGCATTGGTGACGGTGTGGTCGGCAGGGGTGCTGTGGTCAGGGATGGGTGTATCTCCGGTATCGTCTCCTCGGGGTATGGCGGGGTTGGCGCCGATGGTTCGACCGGGGGCTCCGTGTCCTCCGGCGGTGGCTCCGTGGTGAAAACGCCGGCGGCGCTCCAGGCGCTGCGGGTGCTGGCGCTGGTGGCCCTGACCTTCCAGTAGTAGGTCGTGTCGTAGTCCAGGCTGACATCACACCGCCAGGCGTTGGCTGGGAGGGCGTATTCGTCCGTCCTGACGATGGCGGGGCTGCTGAAATAGGCATCGGTGGATACCAGCAGTTCGTAAGCTTCCGCCCCGACTACGGCCGTCCACTGAAAGAGCGGCTTCACCGGCACCCCGCTGGCGCCGGCGGCAGGGCTTTCCGGCTTGAGGGCGATGGCCTCGGTATCCAGGCTGGTGGTGAAGGACCATTTCTCCGACCAGGGACTGAGTACCGGGGAGCTGGCACGCACGCGCCAGTAGTAAGTGGTGGCCGGCTCAAGTGCCGGCAGGCGGGCGGAACTGGCGGTGGTGGTGCCCTCGAATCCGTCGGGGACGGAGGAGAAGTCGGTATCATAGTCGCACTGCCACTCGTAGCCCGTAGCGCCGTCCAGCGTCTCCCAGTCGAGGCTGATATTTCTGACGGTGTGATTGATGAGACTGCCGATGCCCGATGCCCCGTTGTCCGGGTAAACCTGAGTCACCGGCGATGTCAGAGTATCATAGAAGGTAATCAACCTGATGTTGGTGGTATCTACCGACCATAATCGGTGGTCGGACTGCCATAGCCCGGACAGCGTGGCGCCGTCCTCCAGGCCGCGGGTGACGGTTTCAAATGTGGGGCCGAGGGCATATGTGGGATTAAGACAGCGTTCCATGCCGCCGTCATCATCGTAGTTGACGGCGTACAGGGTTCCGTCATGAATGACAGTCAGCCCGTTGAGTATTGTCCCGGCGGGCAGGGTATCGTCGATGCTTTCCCAGGCGGTACTGGCACCGATAATAAAGCGGTAGACCCCGCTATCGGCGGTATCGCTGGCGGCATAGACAGTTTTATTGCTGCCAAATTCGGGGTCGAAGGCGACGGCGATAGAGCCGGTGAGAGGTGGTGAGGCGGCGTCCCCGGGCAGCGGTTGGAATGAGGCGCCGTTGTCGTCGGACCAGAAGACCCAGCCGTTGGTGTTCCCGACCAGGATGGTGCCATCTTGTTCATAGGCGGGTGACAGGGCCAGGGAGTTTAAAGACTGGCTGCCCGCCGTTGCTCCTTCGGAATAGAAGAAGCCGCCGTTCGTCGTCTGATAGACCATTCCGTGGCTGCCGTCGTAGCTGCCGAC
>JAUWZF010000173.1 GCA_030615475.1 Dehalococcoidales bacterium
GTGGCCCTGGCTGGCAGCGCCGAACCGGATAGCCTTACCGTGCCGGAGGAAGTGCTCATCAGCCGGGTCAGGGATGCTTACCGCAAATTAAGGCCCATCCCCTGCACGGCCTGTCGCGGCTGTATGCCGTGTCCTGAGGGCATCGATGTGCCGCGCATCTTCGAGCTATATAACGACGCCGTAATGTACGATGATATCGAGACGGCCCGGTCTCTATATCATATCGAACGGCATGATATTGATAGCTGCAATGAATGCGGCGCCTGCGCCAAGGCCTGCGGTCTGAGAATTGCTATCCTGGACTGGCTAAAGAAAGCACATCAGCTACTGGCCGAATTTTAATAATATCACTTGGTTTGTGTAAATTTACCTCTATGGTATACTGAAAAACACAGCAATCAGTAATAATTTTAAGGAGATATCTCAGTATGGAGAAACAATGGGCAGAGTTAACCCGTGAAGAAAAGCGCGATGAAAGAATGAAGAACTATATTTCTCCGCCCGACGTAAAATTTCGTGATGCCAGGGCGGAGAAGCTCTATAAAGAGAGGGTGACCCGTATGATGAAAGTCTCCCGGTGCCAGGAACCCGACCGTGTGCCCGTATCGCTGCCCACCGGTAACTACCCGGCTTATTACGCCGGATGGAATTTCAAGAAAATGATGTATGATTACAAGGCGCTGACGGAATCATGGAAAAAGTTCATGGAAGACTTCTATGAGGATATGGATAGCTTCATGGGGCCGGGCTTTACATGGTCCGGGAGGGTGCTGGAGACCCTCAGGTATAAACCCTATAAGTGGCCGGGCCACGGTTTGGGTGACGATGTCACTACTTATCAGTTCGTGGAAGAGGCGTATATGCAGGCTGATGAATATGATGCCCTTATGAAAGACCCGTCCGACTTCTCTTTCAGGACCCTGGTGCCCCGCACGATACTCGCCGCCGAAGAGCTTAAGAATTTCCCGAAACTAAGCTCGTTGATGGGTATGACCATGGTTATGGTGTACCCTTTTTCCCGACCGGAGATGCGGGCCGCTTTCCAGGCGCTGATAGATGCTGGGGCGGAAATGGAAATATGGCAGAAGGAGCTCATGGCCTTTAATACGGATATGATAGCGGCCGGGTTCCCGGCGGGGAGGGGCGGCATGGCGGTAGCCCCGTTCGATGTCATCGGCGACTTCCTGAGAGGGACGGAGGGAGTCGCCATCGATATGTTCCGCCAGCCCGAGAAGCTCTTGGAGTGTATCGATATGATTACGGAGCAGACCATCGAAAGGTTGATATCTAGTGTCAATGCTGCCAGCGGCTTTTCGGTAAGCTTCCCCCTGCACAAGGGCGACGATACCTTCATGTCCCGCAAGCAGTTCGAAAAATTCTACTGGCCCAGCCTGAAGAAGGTCATGGATGCCTTAATCGACGATGGCATCACAGTATCCCTGTTCGCTGAGGGACATTATAATCAGAGGCTGGAGTATATCGGCGATTTCCCCAAGGGATGGGTAACGTGGATGTTTGACCAGACCGATATGGCCAATGCCAAGAAAATGATTGGCGATACCTGCTGTATTTCCGGTAACGTGCCCGCCTCGGTAATGATTACCGGCACGCCGAAAGACGTCAAGGAACGCTGCCGCAAACTTATCGAGACCTGCGCTCCCGGCGGCGGTTATATCCTCTCCGGCGGCTGCACGGCAACGGAAACGAAGAACCCGGACAATTTCCGCGTCTTTATGGAAGCCGCCGTGGAATACGGTACGTATTAGTAGTTGGGAATAGAAAAAACTATAATATTATGTATTCTAGAGGTGGCCAAATATGTTCAAAGTGAGATGTAAGCTTATTTCATTTGAAGCTGATGAAGCAGAACATCCCTGCCACTTTAACTACAAGCTCGGTGATGAGTTCTATTATGACGGGGTGCATTTCACCGGCAGGGTATGCCCGGGATTGCTGGCTTCAATGATGCCCGTTATCCACGGCGTTTACCTTTTGGGCAACAAATACTCAGAGAATGTCATGTATCTGTATCGTGGTCATGATGCCAGAGACCCCGCTATGGCTAAGTACGACGGCGCGGGATTCCGCCCTTTGAAAATGCCGGCAGAAGGCGCCGCCGGAAAACCCGAGGAGGCGCTGCAAGCTAGAACCAGAACCGGAAAGGCAAAGGGAGGTCACTTTTTATGTGGCGACCACCGGACTCTGGCTCATTTCGCCTGTGAACCGGTTGATTTAAGCGATAGCGATTATGCGCAGCCCTTTTATCGAAGGGAGATTGCCATACTGGAAAAAATAGAGAAGGAAGCCGGGATAAAAACCGACGAAATACTCGGTAAATTCACTGACTTCGAGAGAGATGAAGTCTCCCCGCCGCTGACTCCCGTTTTGTTGGAAGTCCTGCTGAATGCACTGGTTGATATGAGTTATATCGATATTCGTGACGGCAGAGCGTACGCCACCGGAAAAGAACCGCCGAGCCGACCCCAAATAGGATAGTAAGATTGGCGACGCTGAAATTTATCTGAGTTTTACCGGGGTCTTGGTGGAGCCGGAGGGATTCGAACCCGCTACCTTTTGACTGCCAGTCTCTAATAGACACGCCTGCAAAGCTAAAACAGCTAACCGCTTAATTTCCATTCACTCGTAAAACTTCCATTATTTCCATTGTCTACGGCGGACTCCGTTAGCTATTTGGTTAGCTATTTTCAACTTGTTTTATATCCCGATTGCCCATCCAGGCAACCTCCTTCTCTCGCCTAAACTGTGAAGTTATTGAGAGGTTTCCTCCGTTTTTTGTGACGCCGTCGTGATTCAAGTCATGTACTCTATGCTGAGTATACCTGAGTGGTTATGTGGGTATAGTGGTATGCCTGTAACAATAGACGGTCAAACTTACTACAGAACTACTGAAGTCTCCCGAATGATTGGTATAAGTAAAAATACCTTATACCGCTGGCTTCAGAAAGATATTCTGGGCAGGACTGAACGCAGAGATATCCGGGGATGGAGGCTCTTCACCCAGGATGAAATAGATACATTGAAGAGAGTGGTTAATCGTATCACTGAAAACGAATATTAAAGAAATAGGGTCCGACGGTTTCCATTACCAACTCAGAAAGGAGGTTAGCAAAATGAAAAAGTTAATATTTCTATTGATTCCAATTGTCCTGGTTGTAATTGGAATTCCAGTTGGTGGTTGTCAAGAAAAGCCGGAAGAATATACCGGGCCTGTTGAAAAAATCACCGTAGCTGCCGGAAAGGCTGGAGCCCTTGTTTATGTTGCTGAAGATCAGGGGTTTTTTGAAAAAAATGGTTTAGAGGTGACCATAAAAGATTATTCATCTGGTAAGGCTGCTGCTGATGCCCTTATAGCTGGAGAAGTTGATATTTCCACTTCGGCTGATTTTGTTCTTGTCAGCAATAGCTTTGACCATGCAGACCTCAGGGTATTGGGAACTGTTGCTACCGCACAAGTTAAGGAATTAGTCACCCGAAAAGATAAAGGAATTACTACAATAGATGATTTGGTAGGGAAAAGGATTGGAGTCACAAGAAAGAGCGGTGGCGAGTTTTCTCTTGGAAAATTTTTGTTATATAATGGCCTCTCCATCGATGACGTAGAGTTAGTTGATTTAAAGCCATCAGGAATAGTA
>JAUWZF010000247.1 GCA_030615475.1 Dehalococcoidales bacterium
CCCTCATGGCTCAGGTATGCCGTCGAACTCCAGCTGCTGGACACACAACCGGACGTCAGGCCGGTACTTCAGGATAGCTCAATCGCGGGAATCATCAGCAGGCTGAAAGGCGGTATTGCCGGCATCCCGGCCCTGAAGACCGGGAGGGTGCATTACACGGAACCCGGCAAGGCTTACTGGGACCTCTTCTTCCTGGCCGATATCGGCCTTACCACCCGCGCTCTGGGACTGGAAGGCGAAGCGGAAGAAATATTCCGCTTTCAAGCGCGGGACGGCTCTTTTATCATCCCGCCGAACGTCCAGGACAACTACTATTGCATGTCGGCCATTCTCCTCTCCTCGCTGGCCATGATGGGCTACCGGGACGACCCGCGCCTGGGAAAATACATCCGTGATATCCTCAATACGCAGATGCATAACGGCGGCTGGGACTGTTACGGCGATAGTTTTGGTTCCATGGAATCATGCCCGATGGATGACCTGAATATCCTCAGGTTACTCGGTCAGTACGGGCAATACCGGGAAAACCCCAAACTCCACGGCGCCATCGACCTGCTGTTGACGCACTGGGAAGAAAGAACGCATCTGTACGGATTCGGAATCGGCAGGCGATTTAAAAGCCTGCAATATCCGGCGGTGAAATACGGTATCCTGCGGGTACTTGATGTCCTGTCGCTTTTCCCTTATGCTGTGGACAGCCGGGCCTTTCAGAGTATGCTGGACTTCGTGCATAATAAAGCCGTAAATGGCAAATACTCCGCCGAAGCAACCGATGTTGCTTATGCTGAATTCGACTTCGGTCAGAAGACAGAGCCGAGTCGGTGGCTGACTTTCTTAATTAACCGGATAGATAGACGGACGGGCATGTAGTGTTTTATTATAAATGAGAGGAAGGAAACGGCTGTGTATCGTATAGAGGTCTCGGTAAAGGAAGGGTTCGCCGACCCGCGGGCGGAAGCGCTGGAAAAGGACATCCTCGACCTCGGTATTAAAACGGTGCAGCGTGTCCGGGTCAGCGATATTTACCTGCTTGAAGGTAAACTTGATGAAAAAGAAGTGCTGAGAATCTGCCGGGAGCTGCTGGCCGACCCCATTGTGGAAGAGTATTCATACCAGGAAACACCGACCCCCAATGACGCCCGTCTCGTCGAGGTTGCCTATAACCCCGGCGTCATGGACCCCGTCGAGGATAGCGTCAGGAAGGGAATCGAAGACCTCGGCATCACCACCGTTGAAGCACTCAGGACGGCCAAGAAGTACCTGCTCTGGGGCGAGTTCCCCGGCGATACTCTCCAGTCCATCTGCGACAAGCTGCTGGTCAACAGCATCGTCCAGCACATCGTCGCCAAAACAGAGGGCGTGGCGCTGCCGCCGGCGAATTATAAGTTCCAGCTGGACACTATCGACATCGACAGCATGGACGACGACGTCCTGATGGAGTTGAGCAAGGACAGGTTCTGGCTGAACCTGAAAGAGATGCGGATAATCCAGGACTACTTCCGCAAACTCGGCCGCCAGCCGACCGACATCGAGATGGAGACGCTGGCGCAAACATGGTCCGAACATTGCATCCACAAGACCTTCAAGGCTAAAATTCAACTCGGCGACCAGACTATCGATAACCTGATGAAAAGCACCGTTATGAGGGTCACCAAGGAACTGAACAAGCCCTGGTGCCTCTCCGTTTTTAAAGACAATGCCGGCGTCATCGATTTCGACGGACGCTATGCTATTTGCTTCAAGGTTGAAACACATAATCACCCCTCGGCGGTGGAACCGTACGGTGGGGCGGCGACGGGCATCGGGGGAGTGATACGCGACCCCCTGGGTACGGGGCTGGGCGCCAAACCCATTCTGAACACCGATGTCTTCTGCTTCGGCCCACCCGACATGCCTCACGACGACCTCCCCAAAGGAGTGCTGCACCCGCGACGTATTTTCAAAGGCGTCCGTGCCGGTGTGGCCGACTACGGCAACCGCATGGGTATTGCCACGTCCAACGGCGCCATCGTCTTCGACGAGCGTTACGTGGGCAACCCTCTGGTCTACTGCGGTACGGTGGGGCTCATGCCCAGGAGTATGAGCCAGAAAGGGCAGCAAAAGCCCGGCGACCTCGTCGTGCTGGTGGGAGGCAAGACGGGACGCGACGGCATCCATGGTGTAACATTTGCATCGGGTGAACTTAACAAAGAATCCGAGACCATCTCGTCCAGTTCCGTGCAAATCGGCAACCCGATTGTCGAGAAGAAAGCCCTGGATGCCATACTGAGGGCGCGCGACCTGGGTCTGTACTGCCGCATTACCGACTGCGGCGGCGGCGGTCTTTCCTCGGCGGTAGGTGAAACCGGCGAAGAAACCGGCGTCCGCGTCGACCTGGAGAAGGTGCCGCTGAAATACGCCGGTCTGTCCTATTTCGAGATATGGGTCTCCGAGTCACAGGAACGCATGCTGCTGGCTGTTCCGCCGGATAATATAGAGCAAATCCTCACACTTTTCCGGAATGAAGACGTTGAAGCCACCGTCATCGGTGAATACACCCATACGAAACGGCTTGAATTATACTATCAGGGCAACCTGGTCGGTGACCTCGACATGGCCTTCCTGCACGGCGGGCTTCCCCAGCTGGAAAGTGTAGCTTCGTGGCAGCCGCCGCAGCACCCCGAACCGGACTTTCCCCCAC
>JAUWZF010000093.1 GCA_030615475.1 Dehalococcoidales bacterium
TGGGGTCCAGAATGCGCGAGGTAGACGTCAGCGGGTCGACCGCCGGGTAGAGGCCCTGCTCGGCGATAGACCTCTCCAGAGCCACCACGGCGTCGAGGTGCCCGAACGTGGTCACCACGCCGGGGTCGGTATAGTCGTCGGCGGGTACGTAAATGGCCTGGAAGGAAGTAATCGACCCTTTTTTAGTGGAGGCAATCCTCTCCTGCAATTCGCCCATTTCCGTGGCCAGCGTCGGCTGGTAGCCCACCGCCGAAGGCATCCTACCCAGCAGAGCCGATACCTCCATGCCGGCCAGTGTATAGCGATAGATGTTATCAATAAACAGTAATACGTCCTGTCCCTCTTCATCACGGAAGAACTCCGCCATGGTCAGTCCGGTCAGGCCCACCCGCAGGCGCACGCCGGGCGGCTCGTTCATCTGCCCGAAGACCATCACCGTCTTGTCAATCACGCCCGATTCCTTCATCTCGTTCCACAGGTCGTTGCCCTCGCGCGAGCGTTCCCCGATACCGGTAAAGACGGAAAAGCCGCCGTGCACCGAGGCGATGTTGCGGATAAGCTCCATGATGATAACCGTCTTGCCCACGCCCGCTCCGCCATAAGCGCCTACTTTACCACCCTTGGTAAACGGCGTTATCAGGTCGATTACCTTCAACCCCGTCTCCAGCACCTGGGTACTGGTCTCCTGTTCTTCAAAGGTAGGCGGCAGCCGATGTATCGGCCAGCTGTCGTCGGCCTTGACCTCGCCGAGGTTATCCAGAGGAGTCCCCATCACATCGAAGAGCCGCCCCAGGGTAGCCCGCCCTACCGGTACTTTCAGGGCCGCGCCGGTGTCGATAGCTTCGGCGCCGCGCTCCAGTCCGTCGGTCGGCGAAAGCGCCAGGCACCGCACCCAGTTATTCCCCAGGTGGTCCTGCACCTCGAGCACTATCTTGCCGTCGCCGGCACCAATCTCGATAGCGTTAAAAAGCGCGGGCAGCTCATCAGGCGGAAATTCGACGTCCACCACCGTCCCTATCACCTGAGCTACTTTTCCCTTAGCCATAATAACCTCACAAATTATCAGTTTTTTCCGTTAATTTATTCCAGGGCCACCACGCCTCCGGTAATATCCAGAAGCTCCTTGGTAATGGCCTCCTGCCTTGCCTTGTTATACAGCAGAGTCAGGTCGCCGATAAATTCGTTGGCGCTGTCGGTAGCCATTTTCATCGCCACCATCCTGGCCGACTGCTCGCTGGCGATAGACTCTAAAATAGCGTGGTAAATCTCCATCTCCACGAAGCGGGGCAGCAGTCCACCCAGCACCGCCTCCGCCCCCGGCTCGTAGATATAGTCGACATTCTCCCCCTGAGGTATCACTGCCGGCTCCACGGGCAGCAGCTGCTTCATGACCGGCTTCTGAACCATGGTGGAAATAAACTGGGCGTAGGATATGTAAACCATATCTATCACCCCGTTGGAGTAATCATCAATAACGATATGGGATATCGGGAGTGTGTCCAGGAAAGAGGGCTGGTCGCCTATCTGAATAAACTCAGCGCACATGTCGCAGCCGGAGCGCACCGTAAAGTCGCGCCCCTTGCGCCCCACGGCGACAACCCTGACCGGGTTTTCCTGCTCCAGGATATAACTGCCCAGACGGCGGTTCAGATTGGCGTTAAGTCCGCCGCACAGGCCACGGTCGGGGGTGATATGCACCACGGCTATCTTCTCCACCGGCCGCCGTTGCAACAACGGGTGCTGCAGTCCGATATCCGGCAGGGCCGCCAGGTCGGCGATAACCTGCTCTATCTTCTCGGAATAGGGTCGCCCCGCCAGCCCCCGCTCCTGCGCCTTCCGCATCTTGGAGGCGGCAATCATCTCCATAGCCCGGGTAATCTTAGCTATGTTCTGGACACCCTTTATCCGTCGTTTTACTTTACGTATATCAGGCAATCTCTGACCTCATCATATTAATATCTCTCAACCCTCTTAAACTCCCGCGCTAAACCCCTGTTTAAACTCCTCGATAGCCTTCTTCAGGGTCTCTTCGTTCTGCTCGCTGAGCTCCTTCGTCCCGGCGATGGTCTTGCTTAAATCGGCGTAATTCGTTTCCATGAACCGGTGGAAGTCCGCCTCGAAAGCGGTGACCTTATCCAGCGGTATATCGTCCATGTAGCCGTTAATCACGGCGTAGAGAATCATGACCTGCTTCTCCAGGGGCACCGGCACGAACTGGGCCTGCTTCAAGACCTCCTGAATGCGCTGGCCACGTTCCAGCTGTTCCCGGGTAGCTTTATCGAGCTCAGCGGTGCCGAACTGGGCGAAGGCCGCCACCTCGCGGTACTGACCCATGTCCAGTTTGAGCCGGCCGGCCACCTGTTTCATCGCCGGGGTCTGGGCCTTACTACCGACGCGGGATACCGAGATACCCACGTTCAGGGCCGGCTTGATACCGGCGTTAAACAGGTCCGACTCCAGGTAAAGCTGGCCGTCGGTAATGGAAATAACGTTGGTCGGGATATAGGCGGAGACGTCCCCCGCCTGCGTCTCGATGATGGGCAGGGCCGTCAGCGAGCCGCCGCCGTATTCTTTGGCGTATTTTGCCGCTCGCTCAAGGAGCCGACTATGCAGGTAAAAAACGTCGCCCGGGTACGCTTCCCGCCCCGGAGGCCGGCGCAGCAGCAGGGAAAGCTGCCGGTAGGCCCAGGCGTGCTTGGAAAGGTCATCATAGATAATCAGCACGTCCTTGCCCTGCTCCATGAACACCTCGCCCATGGCACAGCCGGCGTAAGGCGCCAGGTACTGCAAAGCCACGGAATCGGAGGCGCTGGCCGTAACGACGATGGTATGCTCCATGGTGCCGAACTGGTTCAGCATGGCCACCACCCGTGCCACCTGCGATACCTTCTGGCCGATGGCCACGTAAATACAAATTAAGTCGCCGCCCTTCTGGTTGACGATGGCGTCGAGGGCTATGGCGGTCTTGCCGGTGGAGCGGTCGCCGATGATAAGCTCTCGCTGCCCGCGGCCGATGGGGAACATGCTGTCCACGGCCTTGATGCCGGTCTGCACCGGCGTATCCACCGCGGCGCGCAGCACCACATTGGGCGCCACCCGCTCGATGGGCATCATCTTGTCCGTCTTGATAGCGCCCTTGCCGTCCACGGGCCGCCCCAGCGGGTCGACGACGCGCCCGATGAGCGCATCACCTACGGGTACCTCGGCGATGCGCCCGGTACACTTTACCTCGTCGCCCTCCTTAATCTGCGTATAGTCCCCCAGGACCACGGCGGACACGCTGTCCTCTTCCAGGTTCAGGGCAATGCCGATAATATCATTGGGAAATTGAAGCAGCTCATTATACTTGGCCGAGGCCAGTCCGTGAATCCTGGCGATGCCGTCACCGACCTCAATCACCGTGCCGACATCCACCATGGTTACGGCCGTGCCGAACTGCTCAATCTGCTGTTTGATTATAGATACTATATCTTCGCCTCTCGTTGTCACCTGAGCTACCTCCTTTGCCACACAGTTATGTCAACTTCGCTACCGCTTCCTCTCCCCACCAACCAGCTCCCTCCTGAGGGCCGCCAGTTTACTGCGGGTGCTGCCGTCCAGCAGCTTGCCGCCGACCCTGGCGACAATCCCGCCGAGAATCTCCGGGTCTACTCCGGACTTCAGCACTACCTTAGTGCCCACCAGGGCGCCTATATTCCCGGCCAGCTTCTCTTTGTCCTTATCGCTGAGGGAAACGGCGGTAATAACCTCGGCCGTCTGTATCCCGTGATAAGCGTCCAGCAGGCGCTGGTACTCCCCGGCGATGTCACCAATCATGCCGACCCCGCCCCTGTTTATCAGCATCAGCACCAGATTCAAAGCCAGGGGATTGATATCCCCCAGGCGCTTGGTCAGGAGCGCGGATTTTTTATCAATCTTAATTTTGGGGCTCTCCATAGCCGCCAGAAACGTATCGTCAGCGATGGCGCCGACAATCTTCTGAAGGTCGGCCTGCCACCGTTCCAGTTCTTTTTTCTCCAGCGCTATCTCGAATACCGCCTGAGCGTAGCGCCGGCCATAAGCTTTTCTCGGCATGATATTTTCCTAATTCCCCGACTATTCCTTCTTCCGGGTCGAGCTTTCTTCCAGCACCTTGTCGATTAGCTCGCGGTGCTCTTCCTTGTCCAGAGACTTCTCGATAACCTTGCCCGCCGCCAGTACCGTTAAATCGGCAAACTCGCGGCGTACCTCGCCGATGGCCTCGTCGCGCTCTCTCTGTATCTCGGCGCGCGCCCGGCCGAGCAGGGTTTCGGCTTCCTTCCTGGCTTCTTCCTGCGCCTTCTGCTTGACTTCTTCGCCGGCCTTCACCGCCCGGGCAATCCTCTCCTGCCCTTCCCGGCTGGCCTCTCCAAGCTGCTTCTTCAGTTCCTCCTCGGCACGGGCCGACTGCTCCTTGACGGACTCAGCCTGCTCCATGCTCTCCTTGACCCGCCGCGAGCGCTCGTCGAGCATCCGCATAATCGGCTTGTAGGCGACAAAGCGCAGAATGACCAGCAGGATGATGAAGGTCACCACCTGCGTCAGCAATGTCGGCAAATTTATTCCTAGCTCATCAACAATACCGCCCATTTTTACCCCCTCGACTGCTTAAAACAAACGTCCGGTAACAGTTTATTAATGACTGTATTCTCCGCATTACCCGGATATTTACTAGAGCGTCAATACCGCATGTATCAGTATACCGGCGATGACCATCACACCCAGTATCAACGCGGCAATAATAGCCGCTATAAAAGTGGGTAGTCCTTCGTTTTCCATAATCCCATACTCCTTAATACAATAAGTGCTAAGGCGCTTATCCAAGTATATTACCGGCAAGTAGAATCGCCACGATCAGAGCATAGATGCCAATTGCCTCTGCCATGGCGATGGCCAGAATCATGTTGGTCATGATTGGTCCCCTGGCCTCGGGGTTACGCGCCAGGCCCTGCATGGCTCCGTAGCCGAGAATACCGATGCCGATTCCCGGACCCAGGGCGCCCAGCCCGATAGCCAGTCCCGCCGCTAACATTCTCATTGCATCAGCTTCCATTCTGCTTCCTCCTTAGAATTATTCCTAACTATTATATATTAATGTGCCTCGCCTTCATGCGGAGACACAGCCATAGTCACGAACACCAGGGTCAGCCCGGCGAAGATAAGGGCCTGCACGAAGCCCACCAGCATTTCCAGGCCGTAAAAAGGCAGGGCCAGCACCCACGGTATCAGGAAGGCGGCAATAAGCAGCAGTATCTCGCCCGCCGTCATATTGCCGAAGAGACGAAACGTAAAACTGATAATCCGGATGAACATGCTGAGTAATTCCAGAAAACCGACAAAAA
>JAUWZF010000261.1 GCA_030615475.1 Dehalococcoidales bacterium
CGGCTCGAGGACATCCTTTTCCCACTTCTCCCTGCGCTTGCCGGGCATTACTTCCTGCCTCCCCCTCCGGACTTTTTCCTGCGGCAGTTCTCGCAGAATCCGAAGATACCCACGTGCCTCAACTCGGCCTGAAAGCTATAGTCGCGAAGCAGAATATCCCTGAGAGAAGACAGGGTCGATTCATCGATATCAATCACCACCCCGCAGTCCTGGCAGACCAGGTGATGATGGTGCCCGCTCCCCTCGGCATGATAACGTATGCGTCCTTCTCCCAGGTCGATTTCGTACACGAGGCCGAGTTTTTTCAATAGTTCCAGAGTGCGGTAGACAGTCGATATGTTTACATTGGTGTATTTGGCGGCTACCTGGGCATAAATTTCTTCGGCGCTGATATGGTCGTGGCTGCTCTCCATCGCCGAAAGAATCATCAACCGCTGGGGCGTCAGCCGGTATCCCTTCTCGATTAGCCTGTCGGTTATGCCGCCTGTCTCATGCATATCATGCATTTAATGGTTCTCCAATACCGACCGGTATGTTTCGAGTATATCATCCCTTATTATAGTCGTTTATGTTCACTGATGCCAGATTTTCTTATAAAAAGGGGGGAGTTATCGCCGCTCCCCCCTGCTTTTTGACTATTATTCGACTATCTCGTTTTAGCTTCCGTTATATCCTCCACCACGAAGTCCAGTCCCAGTTCCTTCAGTTTCTCCGGTGTTGGTATGCCTTCCTTCGTCCAACCGCGCAGGCTGTAATATTTATCGAGGAACTCGTCCTGGTGACTGACCATCTGTCCCTCGCCCGGGGCCTTGCGAGTATGGAGCGGCTCGGTGCGTATACGGTCAGGGAGGGTATCCTGCTTCCTGTTGAACCCTTCGCGCACGTTGAATGCCCGCTCCAGGTTAAACATACGCTCCCCTACCCGGTTCAGGTAATCGTTGTCCGCGAAACTATCGATACCCCGGGCCGCCGCCAGCAGCTTCCCGAAAAGGTCGGGCGCCCAGCCCCAGCCGCCGGCAAAAGCGCAGACAATCCCCGTTTCCTTCGAGGCGGTGCCGTCCTGATTGAAAATAACCACGTCGGCATTTTCCTCGGAAAAGCGGTCGGTCGGCCTCGGGAAGGGAGCACCGAAAATTTCCTGCGCAGCATATCCGTAGCAGTGACTCGCCCCGATGTTAGCGGTGACGTAGTTATAGCCCTGGGACTTCGCCCCCCTCGGCTCGTAGGCGGGCATCTCCAGCCCCTTGATGTGCATGGCGTAGGCTTCGGCCCCTTTGCCGATGGAGACGGCGGCCCGCATCGTGCCCTCGGCCAGAAGGTCGCCGATACCCTCGCGCTGGGCTATCTTCTTCACAAGGGTGACCATCGGCTCATGCTTGCCGTAGACAAGCTCCAGTCCGTCGGTGTCCGACTTCCTGAGCAGGCCCTTCTCGTAAAGCTCGTAAGCGAAGCCAATACAGTTGCCGGTGCTGATAGTATCCAGCCCGAGGTCGTCGCAGAGCTGGTCGGCCGCTATGCTGGCTTCGAGACTGTTGCTTTCAATCGGACCGGTAAACGCCCAGATGGACTCGTACTCCGGCCCTTCGCTGTGGGCCCCGGCATACAATCCGGAAGCGACGGTATGCACCTTCCCGCACTTCGCTGGGCAGGAATAGCAGCCCATGTCCCCCGTCCTCAGCTTACGGTACTGCTCTCCGGTAATCTTCTCGTAGTCTGTCTGCTGTCCGTAGCGGAAGTTCCGTACCGGGTAAATACCGATGGCGTTGGTAATATCCTGGGTGGCGGTGGTACCCCACTCCTTGTGGTTCTGGAAACCACCGTTATTACGAATAATATTAACCTGCTCTCTGGCCAGCTTATCATAAGCCTCCGGGTCGGCAAGCTGAATTTTACGCTGGGCCGTCACGGCAATGGCTTTAAGATTCTTGGAGCCCATCACGGTGCCGGTACCGCAGCGGCCGGCCGTCCTGCGGTCGCTGACGATGGCCGCGTACTTTACCAGATTCTCACCCGCCGGGCCGATGCAGGCCGTCCGCGTGTTTTTGCCGTGGCGCTGATTCAGCCATACCTGTGTCTCTTTAGTATCCGTCCCCCAGATTTCACCGGCATCGAGAATCTGACAGCCGTCTGCGGTCAGGTGGACGTAAACCGGCTTCTCAGCTTTGCCTTCGATAATTATGACTTCGTAGCCGGCGAATTTCAGCCATGCCCCGAAGTCGGCCCCGCACACGGAGCGGGCGAAGACGCCTGTCAGAGGACTCCTGGTGCACACCATCCAGCGGGAAACGGCCTGGGCCGTGTTACCCGCCAGCGGGCCGTTGAGCATCAGCAGCTTGTTTTTCTCACCGAGGGGGTCGGTGCCGGGAGCTAACTCCTGGTAGAGATACCTGATACCGTACCCCCTCCCCCCGATAAAGTCCGCCGCTATGGACTCGGGGACGGACTCCGTGGCTACTTTGCCGCTGGAAAGGTCCACTCTGAGCAATTTACCGGTATTTAACGCCATATTCTCCTCCTGAGTAATAATTAAATATACTTATTTTAATTAT
>JAUWZF010000077.1 GCA_030615475.1 Dehalococcoidales bacterium
ACGACACGCAAGGGCATCGGCCCCGCCTATACCGATAAGGTGGCCAGAACCGGCATCAGGACCGGCGACCTGCTGGACAAGGAGGTGCTACGGGAGAGGCTGGCTCTGGTGCTTGATTACAAAAATAAAATAATAACCAAAGTATTCGAAAAAGAGCCGCTGTCATTCGACGAAATCTACAGCCAGTACTGCCAGTATGCCGACCGGCTGTCGCCGCTTATCTGCGATACGACCGCCATGCTGGCCGCGGCGCTGGACCGCAACGACCCCATCCTCCTCGAAGGCGCTCAGGGGGTCCTGCTCGACCCCGATTTCGGCACATACCCCTACGGAACGTCTTCCTCGCCGATGGCCGGCAATGCCTGCCTGGGGTCGGGACTCGGCCCCAACCAAGTCACCCATGTCCTGGGCGTGTTCAAGGCTTTTCAAACCAGAGTGGGCAGCGGCCCGATGCCCACGGAACTCAAGGACGAAATCGGCGACGCTATACGAGAATACGGTCAGGAATACGGCACCGTTACCCGACGGCCCCGCCGCTGCGGATGGTTTGATGCCGTGGCAGCCCGATTCAGCACACGTGTTAACGGATTCACCAGTGCCGCCATCACCCGCCTCGATGTCCTTGATAAGCTGCCGCGACTGAAGATATGCACCGGCTATAAAATCAACGGGGAGACAATCGACAATTTTCCGGCCAGTGCCGCCACTCTGGAGAAATGCCAGCCCGTCTATGAAGAGCTGCCGGGGTGGGAAAAACCTACCGGTAACATCCGAATCTATAAAGAATTACCGCCCAAAGCTCAACGGTATGTTAAGAGGCTGGAGGAGCTAATCGGCTGCCCGGCGAGCCTGATTTCGATAGGCAAGAGACGGGAGCAGACCATCGTCAGGAAGTCGATTTTCTAATAGAAAATGGTAACCCATCCCCTTCAGGGTGAACCCCCTTCCCTTGGGTATTTGTGAAGGGAAGGGGGAATAAAAGAAGAGGGGCGTTTTGCCCCTCTTAGAGTTACCGCTTAACGAGACTCAATCGGATAACATTTACGCCTTAATATCGATGGTGTATTTTTTCAAGGTCTCGATGATGGCGGCCGCTGTTTTTTCATCGGGCGGGAGGAGGGGCAGGCGCGGCGCGCCTACCCGGAAGCCGACGTGATTGAGGGCATACTTAACGGGACCTGGATTAGGCTGGATAAAAAGCACGTTTACCAGCGGCACCAGGTGGCGGTGGATGGCCGCTGCTTCTTTAACGTTATTGTCCAGGACATATTCCATCATCTTCCTGACCTGCTTGCCGACGAGATGCGTGACCACGCCGATGGTGCCGTAGCCTCCGAGAGCCATGATGTGAAAGGTATCGGTATCATTACCGCTCCAGATGCGGAAGTTTTCCCCGGCCTGGCTGATTACCTGAGCGACGTGGGCCATATCGCCGTTGGCTTCCTTCACTCCAGCGATATTATCTATTTTACTCAACCGGACGATAGTTTCCGAAGTCATATTGACAATAACGCGCGAAGGTATGTTGTACATGATGATGGGCAGGCTGGTGCTTTCGGCAACGGCCTTGAAGTGCTGATAGATACCTTCCTGGGTAGGCTTGTTATAGTAAGGGACAACGGACAGGCAGGCATCGACGCCGATTTTCTCCGCCCCCTGGGTCGCTTCCACGGCCTCGGCGGTGCTGTTGCTGCCGGTATAGGCGACAATAGTCCCCCTATCGCCGACAACAGACTTTACTTCCTTAAACAGGCGCAGCTCTTCCTCCCAGGAAAGCGTCGGCGCTTCCCCGGTGGTGGCCGCCACCACGACGCCGTCACACCCCGAATCGAGCAGGGCTAATGCCAGTTTTTTAGCCTGCTCGTAGTCGACTTCCCCGTTTTCCTTGAACGGAGTCACCATGGCTGTTAATACCCGTCCCAGCTTTTTCATTGTTACTGGCCTCCTTCCGGTTTTACCCAGTCATGTTTTATCATTTCTTCGGCAATCTGGATGGTGTTGAGAGCCGCTCCCTTGCGTAAATTATCGGCGACAATCCACATGGCCAGGCCGTTGGGATGCGAGATGTCCTTCCTGATACGGCCGACGAAGACCTCGTCGGTCCCGACCGCCGACCACGACTGCGGATACAGGCTGATAGCCGGATCGTCCAGCACCCTCACCCCCGGAGCCCGCGAGAGAATCCGCTGAGCTTCCTCCACCTCCATCGGCTGGGAGAACTCCACGTGGACTGCCTCGCTGTGCCCTACCATTACCGGCACGCGCGCACAGGTAGCCGACACGGCGATATCATCGGCGTGCATTATCTTTCTGGTCTCTTCCAGCATCTTCCACTCTTCCCTGGTGTACCCGTTGTCCAGAAAGACATCAATCTCAGGCAGCACGTTAAAGGCTATCTGGTGAGGGTAAACATGCGGAATGGTAGCCTGCCCTTCCAGCACCTGCCGGGCCTGTGTCCTCAACTCCTCGACAGCGGCGGAGCCGGTGCCCCCTACCGACTGGTAGGTATCAACAATGATACGCTTGATAGGGTTGACCTTATGCAGCGGGTACAGAGCCACGACCATCTGAATGGTGGAGCAGTTTGGATTGGCGATAATTCCCTTATGCAGCCTGATATCCTCGGGATTGACCTCGGGCACCACCAGCGGCACGCCCTTGTCCATTCTCCAGGCCGAGCTGTTATCGACGACCACGGCGCCGGCTTTGGCCGCTATCGGCGAGAAATACCGACTCTGTTCGGCACCGGCCGAAAACAGGGCAATTTCCACGCCCCCGAAAGAATCGGCGGTGGTCTCTTCGACCTCAATCTCCCGGTTACCGACCGGCAGTTTCCTGCCCGCCGAGCGGTCCGACGCCATGAGACGAATCGAGGCCATAGGGAAGTTGCGCTGGAGCAGTATCTTGATAAACTCCTGCCCTACCAGCCCGGTGGCCCCAACTATAGCTACATGACAGTCCTTCACTTTTTCCTCACAGACCCAATAAATTATCCAGGCCGTAAATAAATCCCTTGCGTTTCATCACTTCTTTAACGGCCAGCAATACGCCGGGCATAAAGGCCTCCCGGCTAATCTGGTCATGCCTTATCCTCAATGTCTGGCCGTCTCCGCCCAGAATTACCTCCTGGTGCGCCATCAGGCCGGGCAGACGGACGCTGTGTATATTTATGCCTTCAACCGACTTCCCGCGAGCCGGCGAGTCCTCTCCCGGTACCGCCGGCGGGAGGAAGGGCTTACCCCTGACTTTGGCCATGTCCCGGGCGGTGGTCTGAGAAGTCCCCGAAGGCGCATCCAGCTTGCGGTCGTGGTGCAGCTCGATAATTTCGGCGTGGTCGAAATATTTACCGGCTATTTTAGCCAGGTGCATCATGAGAACGGCACCCAGGGCGAAATTGGGCGCCACCACGATGCCAATCTCGCCGGACTCGGCCAGCTTCTTCATCTCATCAAGGTCGTCGGCGGTAAAGCCGGTCGTCCCGATAACCATGTTGATGCTGTGCCGTGATGCCGTACGCACGGCCGGCAGGCTGGCCCTGGCGATACTGAAATCGACAATAACATCCGGCTGGCAACTGCCGATAATGGCGTCAAGGTCGGCCGAGAAAGGCACTTTGCCCGAACCGTCCGGCAGAGTCAGGTGCTCCCCGGGGACCTTTACGTCAATGGCTCCTACCAGCTGCATTTCCGGCTCCTGGCAAACAGCCTTCACCACTTCCTGACCCACCCTGCCTGACGCTCCATAGACTACTACCTTAATACGTTCCATGATAGAACACCTCAACTAAAAATTGGGGGGAAATATTAGCTACGTTTATAAGGAGGTCGTGAAGGGCCCCGGTTCGGCCTCGGCTGGCGGTCACCGCCGGAATAACGCGGCCTGTCACCACGATAGCCGGATGAGCCACCGGAGCTACTCCTTCTAAACGGGTAGTCTGCCGAGGGTTCATCTTCCCGCCGGTTCCCCGCGTCTCCCGATTCTTTCTCAAACAAAGCCCGCCGCGAGAGATTTACCCGGCCCATATTGTCAATGTTGATAACCTTGACCGTAATCTCGTCGCCGATTTTAACCTCGTCTTCAACTCTGGCCACGCGGTAGTCCGCCAGTTCACTGATGTGCACCAGCCCATCCTTGCCGGGGAGAATCTCCACCATGGCGCCGAAGTCCAGGATGCGCGACACCTTTCCGGTGTAAACGGTACCAACTTCCACTTCCTTGGTCAGACCTTCAATGATTTCAATAGCTTTCTTAGTGGCCTCCATATCCGGTGAGCCGATAACTACGGTGCCATCGTCAGTAACGTCGATGGTCGTCTTGGTTTCCTCGATTATCGACCTGATGGTCTTGCCGCCGGTACCGATGACGGCCCCGATTTTACTGGGGTCGATTTTTATCTTGGTCATTCTCGGGGCGTAGGGACTGACATCCGGTCGGCTGGCATCAATAGTCTGGGCCATCTTGTCAAGAATAAACAATCGGCCCTCTTTAGCCTGGGCCAGCGTTTTTTCCACTATCTCAAGACTCAAGCCCTTAAGCTTGGTGTCCATCTGTATCGCCGTAATGCCGTCCCGGGTACCGGCTATCTTGAAGTCCATATCGCCGTTAAAGTCTTCCTGTCCCTCAAGGTCGGTCAAGACCACGAATTTACCGTCATCACCGGTAATCAGCCCCATAGCGATGCCGGCCACGGCCTTCTTGACCGGTATGCCCGCATCCATCAGCGACAGGCTGCCGGCGCAGACACTGGCCATAGAGGTACTGCCGTTAGAACTCAGGACTTCCGAGACAAGGCGTATGGCATAGGGGAAATCCTCGTCATCGGGCAGCATCGGAAGCAGGGCTCTTTCGGCCAGGGCGCCGTGCCCTATCTCGCGGCGGCTGGTGGAACCGACACGCCTCACCTCGCCGTTGGAAAACCCGGGGAAATTATAGTGGTGCATGAAGCGCTTGCTTTCCTCTATCCCCAGTCCGTCGAGCATCTGCTCCTTACGGGTGGAACCCAGGGTGGTAATTGACAGTACCTGGGTCTGCCCCCGAGAGAACAGGCCGGAGCCGTGGGTACGCGGCAGTAAACCCACCTCACAGCTTATCGGTCGGATTTCGGTGATGCCGCGTCCGCCTACACGCTGTTCCTTATCCAGTATCCGCGTCCTCAGTACGTATTTAAGTCTAACATCAAGAGCCTCCAGAATTTCCTTCTCCTGATACGTTTCGGCGAATTTCTCCAAAAGCTCGGCTTTCACGTCGTCCAGCGCCTGTTCGCGCTGCTCTTTATCCGCCTGACCGAGTATCCGGTCGAGCTTCTCATCGTCAATTTTACCCACCGCCGCAACCGCCTCCGCGTTCACTTCTTCCTCAGGTACCGGCAGCTTGGGCTTGCCCGACGCCTGCTGAAGCTGTTCCTGGATTCGTATGATATCCTGATTGGCCTCGTGAGCTAATTTAACCGCCTGAAGAACGATATCCTCGGAGATTTCCCTGGCTCCCGCTTCCACCATGATAACCTTGTCCCTGGTACTGACGACAATGAGGTCAAGCTGGCTTTCTTCCAGCTGGGCCATCCTGGGATTCAGCACCATTTTGCCGTTGATGTAACCTACGTTGACGGCACCCACCGGCCCGTCAAAGGGTATCTCTGAGAGCGACAGGCACGCCGAAGCGCCGAGAATCGAAAGTATGTCCGGGTCATTCTCCAGGTCGGCCGAGAGCACGGTGGTGATTATCTGAATATCGCTGTGCCAGCTCTTGGGCAGCAGCGGGCGTATGGGGCGGTCCGTCTGCCGGCAGGCCAGAGTAGCCGCCTCGCTGGGACGCCCCTCCCTCCTGATAAAACCGCCGGGGATTTTACCGGCGGCGTATAATCGCTCTTCGTAGTCGATGGTCAGGGGCAGAAAATCGACCCCTTCCCTGGCTCCCCTGTTGAAGCACATCGTCACCAGGACGA
>JAUWZF010000239.1 GCA_030615475.1 Dehalococcoidales bacterium
CCTGCTGGTCGGCGTGGCCGCGGCCAAGTCCATCAGCTATTCGCGGCAGCTGCCTCTCATCGGCGTGCATCACATAGAGGGGCATATCTTCGCCAACCGACTCAGTAATCCGGATTTGCCGGTGCCCCATGTCTGCCTGACTGTATCCGGGGGGCATACCATGCTGCTTTACGTTCAGGACAACTGCCAGTACGAGTTGCTGGGGACCACGCTGGACGATGCCGCCGGTGAAGCCTTCGACAAAATAGCGAAATTCCTCGGGCTGGACTTCCCCGGCGGGCCGGTGATTGATGATATTTCCAGGCAGGGAGACCGTAAAGCCTTCAGCTTTCCGAGACCTATGATAAGAAGCAAGACGCTCGATTTCAGTTTCAGCGGACTGAAAACTTCGGTTATCAATATGTTCAAGGACAGGGTCGCCCGCAACGAGGCTCTTCCTCTGGCCGATATCGCCGCCAGTTTCCAGGAGGCGGTCGCCGATGTGCTGGTCGGCAAGACGATGCGTGCGATTGAGGAACGCGGCGTAGTGGCGGTCAGCGTTACCGGCGGTGTCTCCGCCAACAGCCGACTCCGGGAAGTGTTTGCAGAGACCTGTAAGCAGAAGAAAATTGACGTGTTTTTCGCAAAACTTTCCCTGTGCACCGATAATGCCGCTATGATTGCCGCCGCCGGATACGCTAGAATGAAGATGGGGGAAATTTCCGATTTACGCCTGAATGTTTTTCCCAATGTCCCCCTGGAGGGATAATATGAAGGCGAAGATAGAAAAGGTAGATGCAGCCAATCCCGATAAGGAGATACTTGAGCAAGCCGGAAGGTTGATAAACAAGGGCGAAGTGGTGGTATGCCCGACCGATACCGGTTATGCCTTTTCGGCCAATGCCCTGGATACCAAAGCCATCGCTAAAGTCTTTCACCTGAAGGGGCGCTCGTACTCCAACCCGATACATGTCGCCGTAAGTTCCATCGAGGAGGCGGGGAAGTACGCGGATATCGACGAGACCGCCTGGTTTCTCGCCAGCCATTATCTTCCCGGGGCGCTGACGCTGGTGCTGCCTAAAAAAGAGATAGTACCATCCATGCTGGTGGCCGGACTGGATACCGTCGGGATACGAATTCCCGATAACCCTGTGATACTGCGCCTGACGGAGATGACGCGGCGTCCCCTGACCACGACCAGCGCCAATGTCAGTGGCAAGCCGGCCACTTACTCGGTCGAGGAGGTTGAAGCGCAGCTGGGGGAGAACATCCGGGACGTGGCCCTGATACTGGACCAGGGGCCTATTAAAATACATGAGCTATCCACCATGGTCGATTTAACGGTCAGTCCACCCCAGCTTATCCGGCAGGGGCGCATCAGCTGGCTGGAACTCCGTGAAGTATTAAAGAGATTTCTGACTTCCGAGTGAACTATACTTAGAACAGGAGGTTGTATCCGTGCGTATTGCTATCGGCAGTGACCACAGGGGTTGTAAGCTGAAGGAGCTTGTCATCAGGATAATTACCGGCGAGGGATACAGTTACCATGACTTCGGCTGCTACACGGAGGATGCGGTCGATTACCCCGATATTGCCGTGCTGGTGGCCGAGGCCATCGTCAGGGGCGAGTACGACCGGGGCATCCTGGTATGCGGAACGGGCATCGGCATGTGCATCGCCGCCAACAAAGTGAAAGGAATAAGGGCGGCCCAGTGCCATGATGCCTTTACCGCGAAACGGGCGCGCCTGCATAACGATGCGCAAATTTGCTGCGTTGCGGCGGAGCAGGGGAAAGCCCGCGTGCCGGCTATCCTGGAGGTTTTTTTGACCACCGAGTTCGAGGGTGGCAGGCATGTAGCCAGGCTGGACAAGATAAAGGAAATCGAAGATAAGCAGTACAAGTGTGACTGAATAAAATTGTTAAATGGTTGTCATTCTCGGGCTTGACCCGAGAATCCAGACCACCCCTCCTCCCGCTGGATTCCCGCCTTCGCGGGAATGACACCGGGCTATTAATAAACATTTATACTGATTATATTCTGTAGGTTAAGTAAAAACATGGACTATCGTGAAGAATACCAGCGTAAGCTGATTTCCGCCGGGGAAGCCGCCGGGCTGGTGAAGTCCGGCATGTGGATTGACTACGGGGCGATTTGCGGCTTTCCCTCGCTGATTGACGAGAAACTGGCGGAACGGGCCCAGGAGCTAAAAGAGGTAAAAATCCGCGCGGAGCATTCGCACACGCAGATTCCCCGGATTGACCCCGCTCAGGAGCACTTCATCCACAACTCGTGGTTCCTGGGGAAGGTGGAGCGGGAATATCACAAGAACGGCGCCTGCTCATACATACCGTTCGGCCTGAGCGAGGGCCCCCGGATGTACCGCGAGTGGCTGAAAGACGAGGTGGACATCACGTTTATCGAAGTGACGCCGATGGATGAAGACGGCAACTTCAATTTCGGTACGGCGGTAACGCGGCAGAAGGCAGCCTGCGAGGTGGCCAAAACGGTAGTCCTAGAAGTCAATGAACATCAGCCGTGGGTCTATGGCGGCTATGACGAGGTCGTTAACATCTCGCAGGTGGACTATATAGTTGAGAACTACGAGTACAGAATACCGGAGTTCCCGGCGGCGGAGGTAACTAAAGAGGACGAGGCCATCGCCGGGTTGCTGGCGGAGCAGATAGAAGACGGGGCCACTATCCAGCTCGGCGTGGGCGCTATCCCCAGCATCGTGGGCAAGCTGCTGATACGGCACGGTCTGAAAGACCTGGGCATACACAGCGAGATGTTCAACGACAGCATGATGGAGCTTGTCGA
>JAUWZF010000150.1 GCA_030615475.1 Dehalococcoidales bacterium
AAAGAATACCCCGATTTCTACCTGGGGGCCATGCCGGTGGTGCTTTCTTCGGAAGTAACGCCTAAACAAAACGAATATACGCGCACCGTAACAACGATATTGAACGCTTACCTTCATTACTCCATGTGGGAGCAAATCTCCGGTACGGGTGATGAATTACGGGACTCCGGTTACGATAAGGTCATCATGATGGTGCATAACAGCGGCGGTATGGCCGAGGTCTTTCGTACGGCCGCTATCCAGACTTTTAACGGGGGGCCGGTAGCCGGCCTCATCGGCGGGGCCAATGTCGGCAAGACTCTGGGCTATGACAACATTGTGGTCAGCGACATGGGAGGCACCAGCTTTGACCTGGGTTTGGTAGTGGCCGGCAGCAGCCGGTTCTACCAGTACCACCCCCTCATCGACCGCTGGTGGGTGGACATGACCGTACTGGAGACAAGGTCTATCGGTGCCGGCGGAGGCTCTATTGCCTGGCTGAATACCGTCATGGGTAATCGATTAGAGGTCGGGCCTCAGGGCGCCGGTTCCATGCCCGGGCCGGCTTCTTATAACCTCGGGGGAACCGAACCCACCGTTACTGATGCTGACATCGTGCTTGGTTATATCAACCCGGACTACTATCATGGCGGACGCATGAAGCTGGATAAAGGAAAAGCGGTATCTGCCATCAGGGAAAAGATTGCCGGCCCCCTCGGGATTGAGGTGGAAGAGGCCGCGCTGTTGATTAAGAAAATAGTAGACGCCAATATGGGTGATACCATTGCCAAAGAGACATTCCTGAGAGGTTACAAGCCCAGCGATTTTATCCTGTTTGCCTTTGGTGGTGCTGGCCCCACGCACTGTTGTTGTTACGGGCCATATGCCGGGATTAACAAAATTGTCGTCTTCCCGTTCTCGCCGGTGTTCTGTGCCTTTGGTTCCAGCACCATGGATATCCTGCATCTCTACGAGCAGTCGCTTCGCATTCCCCTGCTGGCCCCGGGGACAAAGAAACCATTTGAAGATTACGACGTCTTCAACAAAACCCTGAAAAGCTTACAGGAGAAAGCGATTAAGGATATCACCAATGAGGGATTTCCCGTTGAGTCTATTAAGTTCGGCCTTGAGATAGAAGCCAAGTACGGCGGGCAGCTCAACATCCTCCGCTTCATGTCGCCATTACTGTATATCAACAGCGAGGCCGATGTCCGGGCGGTATATCAAGCTTTTGAGGATGAATATTGCCGGGTCTACAATCGTATCTCCGCCTATCCCCAGGGAGGCGTTGACGTGCTTAATCTGATACTGCGCGCCACCGTGGACCACCCCAAACCAGAACTCCCTACCTATCCACTGGACAAAGAGACGCTGGACAAAGATACGTTGAAAGGTAAAAGGGAAGTCTTCTGGACAGAATACGGGGCCTTCCGTACCACCTCTGTCTATGAGGCAAAACTGCTGAAACATGGCAATATTATCGATGGTGAGGCGGTCATCGAGGCGGAGGATACCACAATTGTATTAACGCCAGGCTACCGGTTATCTGTAGATAAATACCACAACTTCATCATCGAGAAGGGAGGGTGATATGAGGCCAGACCCACAGAAGTTACTGAAATGGATTAAGCCAAGTCCCCCTACGAACGAAGAAATGGAATGCATGAAATTACTGCAACCCGGCGATTACGAAATCTATACCGAAAAGCTGAATAACTTCCTGCTCGAGTCCAAGGAAGTCTTCATCAAACTGGGCGTCAGCAGCATGCTCCGCTCCGGAGACCTGGTTACCGGTATTTATACTCCGACGGGGAACATGGTAGCCGCCTGGTGCGGTACCTACCTTCACGCCATCGTTGGCCAGCTTCCGATAAAGTTCGTGGCCGAGACATGGCTGAACGAGCCCACGGTGGGCGTTAAAGACGGCGATATCTTTTACTGCTCTGACCCCCTCTATGGGGGCATACACAACTGTGACCAGATTGTCGTCATGCCCGTGTTCAATGATGGCGAGCTCATCGCCTGGACGAATGCGGCGGTGCACCAGCCCGAGACCGGCGCCTGTGAACCGGGTGGGATGCCGCTCACCGCCAAGACGAGGCATGATGAAGGTATGCTGCTCTCACCTATCAAGATAGGCGAAAACTTCCGGCTCCGCGAGGACCTGGTGGAGATGTGCGTCAACCTGATATCACGCGCGCCGCGTATGCAGGCAATCGACATGCGGGCCCGCTTGAGCGCCGCCGACCGCCTGCGGCAAAGGATTGTATCACTGGCTCAGGAGAAGGGTAATGCTTTTATTAAGGGGCTCTTTCGCCGAACGATAATCGAAGCGGAAGAGGGCACCCGTCGCAGAATCCGGGAGTGGAACGATGGTACTTACCGGGCGGTAACCTTTATGGATATTGTCGGTGAAAAACATAAGCTGGTACGTAACTATCTTACACTGCACAAGAAAGGGGACCAACTTATATGGGACTTCACCGGCACATCACCCGAGACGGATAGCCCGCAGCACTGTATGCCGCATTCCCTGGCGGCCAATGTGGCGATACACCTAATGTCCTATTCCTTCAATGACCTGCCGGTTTCGGCCGGGATATTCGCCCCGATGGAATGGATAGTGCCCGAGGGGTGCATGTTCAACCCTCATTTTGAAGCTGCCCAGAGTAACAGCGCGCCTTCGTGCCATGGCGCTATGACCCTGGGAACCATCTGCATGAGCAAGCTGATGTTTGATAGTCCCCAGCGGGAACTGGTCGCGGCCGCTACAGGCAATACTGGCGTGGGTATTCTGGTGTCCGGGGAAAATCAGTGGGGCGTTCTTATTGCCGACTTTCTCGCCTACGGTCTAAATTCCGAGGGACATGGTGCCAGGTCGGACATGGATGGTGTTGATGCCTTTGGTTTCTCACACTGTCCCACGGGCAGGACTCCGGACATTGAGGACATTGAAACCGAGTATCAGTTTCTCAATTTGCTAGCCAAGCTGAATAAGGACAGCTGTGGCTTCGGTAAGTATCGCGGTGGTGCCGGCACCGAGATTGTCCACGTTGTCAATTATGTGCCTTACGCTCTCTATAACAGTCATGTGAAAGGGAGCAAAATCCGTAACTGCATCGGGTTATTCGGGGGCTATCCGCCGCCGACGATTCCGGGTATCGAAGTATTCCACACCAACATATGGGAGAAGATGAAGCGGGGTGACAAGGACCTGCCGTCGAGTGCCATGCAGCTTATCTCCGAAAGCACCATTAAAGGCGATTACAAGATAGATAGTATTTTTCAAAAGACGCACGTGATGGAAAACGGCGACCTCTGGGTTGTCTTCAGCGGGGGCGGCGGCGGCTATGGTGACGCGCTGGAGAGAGACCCGGAGAAGGTGATGGATGATTTGAGGAGGGAAATCATTTCTCACTGGACAGCAGAGAATATCTATCATGTGGCTTATGACCCCGAGACCCTGGAGGCTGACGTAGAGAAGACAGAACAGCTCCGTCAGAAGGAGCGGGAAGACAGAAAAACACGGGGTATGACCTGGGCGAAGTTCGAGAAAGAATGGTCTCAGCTACGCCCTCCTGAAGACATACTGGACTACTACGGGTCATGGCCGGATGGGAAGAAAACGAGAGAAATTATCAGATTGTAACCGGTTCAGTATGCGAGATATGGATAAAGAGATTACTTCGAAGAAACTGGTCAGGGGAGCGTTTGAATCGGCTGATTTGCCACGGTTGCCCTTCATCCCCTGGATATTCACCCACGCTGCCAGGCTGGAACAAATACCGGTGCGAAGGATGTTCGATGAGCCAACTCAGTATGCCAGGTGCCTTCAAAACGCCAGAAAACTATATGGCTATGATGCTATTATAAGCAGTTTTGATTCCTCCCTGGAAATGGAAATATGCGGCTGCCCCGTTAACTGGGGAGGCGACTATGAAGTACCTTTAGCAAGCCCTCGGCCAGATTTTGACTTCGGTAAGCTTAAGGATGTTAATGTAGAAGGTGCCAGCAAAACAGGGAGATTCGGCACGGTTATCGAGTCTTTGCGACGCATCAATATAGTATCCGGACCAAACCTGGCTCTGGCCGCTGTAGTTAACGGTCCGTTGACCGTAACGGCTGGTCTAA
>JAUWZF010000184.1 GCA_030615475.1 Dehalococcoidales bacterium
CCCAGGCACTCGCGCCTCATCTCGTCATTTGTCAGGTCCCAGGCTTTCCCGAAATATTTCCTCTGTACATCCTTGCAGAGTATAGACCTATATTCCTGGTAATACTTATCCAGAATAGTATTGCGAACAGTGGCACAAGCCGTACGCAAAAGGCTGTCATCCTGACCCTCCCGTGGAATTCCCAGAGCAATGCCAATCGCCAAAGCGCTGCTGGCTACAGCACCACAGGTACCATCTCCGGTCATGCCAACGCCAGCGGTCAGAACGCATATCCCGGGGAAAAGTCTCTCTTCCATATCCTCGGGGATAAGTTCCAAGCCGCCCCATCTCAGAGCATCAACTATTGCCAAAAACGTACACTGGCCGCAGCCCCTGTATTTGGCTTCATATTCTACCGCCAACTCATCTGCCTTCTTAATAATCTCCTCTTTGGTATGCTTGAGCTTAACCATAATTGGCCTACCTCCATTTCTGCTTTGTGCTCCCCAAGAATTATATATTATAAACAAACTTTGAACAAACTCAGCCCAACAAGTTGCAATTCTGCATATGTCGTGCTACATTTGAACAGATATTATGACTTTAATATCTCCGGGATACGGCGAGTATAATAAGGCGGGTGCCCGATGAAGTGAATATACTAACGCTAGCGACTTATAATACCGATTAAGATAGTTTAAGGAGGGCAAGGAACATAGCTGAAGATCTGGTTAGCACATTAGCCGATTTGAAGGAAAAAGAAGCTCTTAAAATTGTTGAGGCTAGGCTCAATGCTGGTGAAGAGCCGCTTGGTATTCTGAACGATGCCAGAAAAGCACTGGAAATAGTGGGCCAGCGCTTTGCCGATAGCGAGTATTTCATAGCTGACTTGGTGTACTCCAGTGAAATACTGAAAGTAATAACCGATATGGTTAAGCCCAGGCTAGCCAAGGAAGCGGAGGTTAAGAGCCTGGGTAAGGTTGTCATGGGCACTGTAGCCGGGGATATACATGACATCGGCAAGAACATCGTCGTCTTCATGCTCGACGTTAACGGCTTCGAGGTCTACGACCTGGGCGTGGATGTCCCGGCGCAGAAGTTTGTCGACAAGATAAGGGAAAGCGGCGCCCCTATTGTCGGCTTGAGCGGATTTTTGACACTGGCCTATGATTCCATGAAACAGACTGTAGAAGCCATAAAAAATGCTGGTCTGAGAGACAAGGTAAAGGTCATGATTGGAGGGGGCCAGATTACCGAGGAGATAAAGAAGTATACCGGCGCTGACGCCTATGGCAAAGATGCCATGGTCGGCGTATCCCTGGCTAAAAAATGGTCAGGCACCGGGTAAGAATCCTCAGCAGACAACGTGCCGGAGATAATAACAATGGAAAAGAAATGGGAAGAGTTATCATCGGATGAAAGGCAGGAGGCACTGTTTCAAAGGTGGATTTCGCCGGAGGGCGTAGAGTTTGCCAGTCCCCAAGCCGAGAAGCTGTACAAGGAGAGAGCAACCAGGATAAAAGATGCCATACAATTGAAGAAATTGCAGGAAAGGGTGAAGGTCATGATAATTCCCAACTTTGCCCCCGCTTTTTATTCAGGGTTAACCCCTCACGATGTCATGTATGACTACGACAAAATCAAAACGGCATGGACAAAATTCTACATAGACTTACAGCCGGATGCGCACGGTGGCTGTGCAGTGCCTAGCCCGGGAAAGCTCCTTGACATTCTTGACTACAAGTTATACAAGTGGCCGGGCCACGGGGTCTCGCCTGAAAGCACCTACCAGGCCATCGAAGGCGAATACATGAAGGCGGATGAATATGATATCTTGATTCATAACCCGTTGTATTTCCTCAGCTTCACCTGGACGTCGCGCATATTCGGGGCCCTGGAACCCTTCCAGATGCTCCCTCATCGCGCCTACCTAACCGAAATGTATGGAGTTAGCGTTCCTTTTATACCCTATGGTCTGCCCCCCGTTCAAGCTGCCTACAAGGCTCTTCTTGAAGCCGGGGATGAAGCTCTGAAATGGATAGGGGTTATCGCTGCCTTCGGCAAGGAGATGCCCGAAGCAGGATTTCCCCCCTACCAAGCTGGCGCCAGCAAAGCACCTTTTGACGTGATTGGCGACACCCTCAGAGGCACCAGGGGGATAATGCTGGATATGTACCGCCAGCCCGATAAGCTCCTCCAGGCTATGGAAGCAATAACGCCAATGATGATTCAGATGGGGGTAGGCGCGGCAAAAGAGGCCGGAAATCCCCTGATTTTTATGCCTCTGCATAAGGGCGCCGATGGTTTCCTCTCCGATGAGCAGTTCAAAAAATTCTACTGGCCCAGCCTTAGAAAGGTCATCATGGGCTTAGTTGATGAGGGAGTGGTACCGTTTGTTTGGGCTGAGGGGGGCTATAACTCGCGACTGGAGGTTATCCGTGACTTACCTAAAGGTAAGACGGCATGGTTGTTCGACCTGACCGATATGGCTAAAGCCAAGAAAGCACTGGATGGCGTTGCCTGCGTCGCCGGCAACATGCCCATGGACTTGTTGACCTTAGGCACAACCCAGCAAGTGAAAGACCACGCCAAGAAGCTCATCGATACCTGCGGCAAAGGCGGTGGCTATATCATGGCTAATGGGGCGTTCTTCGATAAGGTAAGGTGGGAGAATCTCAAGGCGATAGTTGATACCGTCAAGGAATACGGCGTATACAAATAGACACTTAACGGGTTAAGGTTGTAATACCGGAGGAGAGGCGCCAGTAGCAAGACCCTGAGGGAGAAAGAAATGCCCCGGATGTGGAACTTGTATGTAAGAGAGTTCATGCCGTCAATGAGACATGGCTACCCACCATTAGGGGAGTGAGGTGCGTAATATAGACGGCTGTTCCGCAGCTGGTGCCCTCAGGATTAGTGACAAGGCTCGCAACCCGATTTCGGGTTACCCCGGCTTCAGGATTGAAGGCACTGCACAAGCTGTTGCTTCAGCGGGGAATGCACTACGTGAGAACAGACTACCTCGCCTCACACGATGGTCAGAAGCTTGCAAACGTTGCGACCAGGCAGGAATTTGCCGCAATAGACCTTAGTCAGCAAGCACGTTTTTGTCAAACAGCTAGTGCAAAGGTCTTCTGAAAAGTTTTACCTTTTATACAAAATGGTGGGCGGTACTGTACGATAGGTAGAACCTTTGAGTTGGCTTTCAGATTCACATAGTATTTCGAGACCTGTACGGCCTACCAAAGCTGGAAGACCGACCCTGCCGGGGATATTTAGAAGGAATCAGGGTGTCAAGACACTAGGTCAACCGACACCCTGATTTTATTGTTTTTCAGCCGGTATTTCAAGTAATCATCACTTATATTCTCATAATTTAACAAATATCACGGTTTATAAGA
>JAUWZF010000002.1 GCA_030615475.1 Dehalococcoidales bacterium
CCATGACCGACCGCTACCCCCATGAGTTCTCCGGTGGCCAGCGCCAGCGTATCGGCGTGGCGCGCGCACTGGCCTGCGACCCCGACCTCATTGTCTGCGACGAGCCCATTTCCGCCCTGGATGTTTCCATTCAGGCCCAGATTATCAACCTGCTGGAAGAACTACAGGACAGAACCCAGGGGCTCAGCTACCTCTTCATCGCTCACGACCTTTCCGTGGTAAGGCATATATCCGACCGCGTGGCGGTGATGTACCTGGGACGCATCGTGGAAATCTGTAAGTCAAGGGTGCTCTACGAAAACCCCCTGCATCCCTACACCAGGGCTCTGCTCTCCGCCGTGCCTATCGCCGACCCATTCGTCGAGGAAACCCGTGAGCGCATCATCCTGAAGGGTGAAGTCCCCAGCCCCCTGAACCCGCCACCCGGCTGCTCCTTCCACCCCCGCTGCTTTATGGCTATCCCCGAGTGCAGCGAAGCCGTGCCCCCTCTACGCGATATCGGCGACGACCACGAGGTAGCCTGCATCAGAGTGTAGCTATGCTCGGGATATCTTGAGAAATTGTAGAATCTTGATTTCTGGCGTATTCCCTTAGATTGTAAGTCGCATACCCTCATGCGCCACGGTAATGGGAATGTCCAGCTTCTCAGCCACTGCCGTAATTTCCTCTCTGGTTTTCGGCTCAAGGCTGGTATCCATGTGTACGGCCATTACCTGGGGCAGGTAGCCTTTTAACCCCCGGAAGCTGATTAATTCTTGCTCAAGCAGATTCGGGGTAAGATGGCCAGTTTCTATGGCAAACCCCTCGTTATCATTAGGCAGGGTAACATCAATAATTAATAGCTGCGGTGATATATGCCGCCAGCAGTCTGACAATGCCGGGCCGGTATCACCTGTGTAGAACACGGCCTTCCCCTGATTATCGCTAATCTGATAGCCAACGGTAGTACCGAAATGATTTACCGGTACCGCTAGGATGTTATAACCGTCAACGTTCTGCGGCTCGAAGGGTTCAATTATGTTGAAATGAACGGTTGGTTTTGCCTCGGGTATTTTCTGGAATTGAGGGTAAACCCTCCCGTTCAACAGGTTGGTTTCAACAACATCACACACCGTAGCCGTGGAATATACCTGGATACTGGCACCACAACGGAAAAGGTTCAGGGCGATACCGGGAATGTCCCGAATATGGTCAAAGTGCTGATGGGTTAGTATAACTGCGTTAATTTTCCGTTGTTCTTGAATAGAAAGATTGGAAGTTAACCCGCCGGCATCAATAGCCAGAGTGTCATCAATGACAAAGCAAACGCAGCTGGAAGTCAGTGATTCGCAATTGTGTGCGCCAAGAATACGGATATCCATTATTATTCTCCCGCTATCTCCTTATAACAGGCTCCGTAATCTCTATCTTTCCCGGGCTTTCTTTACGGTTAATTATTTAATGGCTATTTATCGGTATTCAGGCGAAGTCCAGATATAAAAGCTTTTACAGCAATGGGGCAGAACTGACTGCCGGAGCAGTTGTGCAGTTCCTCAACGGCGTGGTCGACGGTCATAGCGGCGCGATACGAACGGTCGGTAGTCATGGTATCAAAAGCATCAGCCACGGCTATCAAGCGAGCCCCTATCGGTATTACCTCACCCCTGATTCCGTTGGGATAGCCTCCCCCGTCAAACCTTTCGTGGTGACATAGCACAAGTTCGCTTGCCTTTTCCAGGAAGGGGATCCCTCTCAATAAGTTGGCCCCGACAGCGGGGTGCTCACGTATCATCTCCCACTCCGATTCGTTAAGAGCGCCGGGTTTATTCAGTATTGTAGAGTCAATGGATATTTTACCGATGTCATGGAGAATACCCGCATATTCCAGAGTTTCCATTTCCTCAGAGGAAAATGAAAGGTAAGTGCCTGCCAGCAAGGTGTATTCCATCACCCGCTGGGAATGTCCACGGGTATACGGGTCTTTAGCATCAATGGCTGCCGCCAGTGTTTTGATAGTGTTTTTATAGGCGTCCAGCACGGTCTGGTGCAGCCTGGTATTTTCAATCGCCATAGCCGCCGTGGTTGCGACCGAAACGACCGCTTCCAGGTCCTGCTCTTCGAATTCGCTCCCATCCAGTTTGTTCAGTACTTCAATCACGCCCAGGATTCTACGATGTACCGCCAGCGGTGCGCAGACAAGAGACTTCGTGCTAAAGCCGGTAGCATCATCAATTATTTTATGAAAATTCTCGCTCCGGCTGACGTCGTTTACTATCAACGGTCTGCCCGTGCGGGCGACCTGCCCGGCAATACCGTACTTGGTGCTTAATTTCACCTGTCGCAACGCCTTGCCGACCGGACCTGAGGCAACCTCGAAGTACAATTCCTGGTCGTTGTCTCTAAATAATAGTATCGAGGCTGCCGAGGCGTTAAGCGTCTTCTGGGTCATTTTTATCACCTGTTCCAGCATCTGTGTCATGCGCGGAACCGACCCTACTTTCTTACTTACCTCGTAAATGAGCTCCAGCCTCGCCTTATTTTCCCGTTCCACGCGGCCGGACAATACTGTTGAGGGCTGTGATTTTTCCGGGCTAGATACCATTAACTACTTCCTCGCTTCTGAATTTAGGATGAGATACCAGTGTTACGCCGTTACAGATTCAAGACTGCGAAACATCTCTTTGTTTTTTTCCGGTAACCTTTCAAATTCCTCTTTAACTACCCACACCAGCTCATTATCGCCCACACCACGAATAGAAACGTACTTGGGCGCAAAGAGCCGGAGGTATTCAACAGGCATATGTTCTCTAACCTGAAAACCGCGGTGAGGAAAGCAAAACGATAAGGAGCCTACCCGTGATAATCTGGAAGCATTATTTATGCAATGGCCGACATAATCGCTACCGTTACCCACGCTGAAGACCTTGCCCCGTGCCACGCCGCACCTGAGAACGCGCGGCGGTTTATTCACGGCCATGCTTATCTGGGGGTAGAACTCTTGCCGGTAGGCACGGCATATTCCATAAAGTGTAGCTGTTATCCTGCAGATTTGATCTTCCGTCATCCGGCGAGCATTCCAGAGGAGCAGGAGCCCATCTCCCAAAAATTTCACCATGATGGGTAGTTTCGCCGAAGGCGAACTAAGGTCCGCGTAATTCCCTTCGGTCAGACTTTCCCTGACACTTTTGAAAAACCACTCCAGGAAATCGTTGAGAAACCTGGGAATGGCGAGATACGAGTCTACCTGGTTGCAGAAAGTCGTAAAGCCGGTGAGGTCAAACACAGCGGCTATCGCTTCTCTCTCCTGGCAGGGCGCACCGATATCACCGAGTTCCAGCATAGTGGGATTAAATCTCTTGATGATTTCATTCTCAAGCGTCCTTATCCCGCTTTGTTGCCGGCTATCCGTCATGGTTCTCGGCCTGCCGGCTCTTACTCTTCTTACCATAATCCTTTTCATAATGCACCTCTCTGATGTGTTAATAGTAATCCTAAAATGATAAACAAAACATAAACGTTGCCGAGAAGCGTCTAAATATTCCGTAACAATCGTGAACGGAAGCAATAATACCCTGCGAACAGGGTATATATAAGGAACAAAAATCTTCCTATACTCCGACGACACGGCATCGTTGCGGAAGTTTAATGTTGCGGCAGGGTGGTAGCGCCATCCGTGGAACAGACAATCACTCACTCGGGTTGACAACGCGGCCCAGGAAGAGAATGGCTCCCGTCTCGATATCCCGAATCAGGAAGATGAAGGGCCGGTCAACGATGACGATAATGAATTCCTCTTCCTGCGGCGGTGCGGACGTCGGCATGATGACGGCGGTGGCCGCGGCCGCCTCGGTGCCCTCTTCATCGACAGACACAAAAGCCTTGTGTATCACCTCGCCGATAAATAAATCGCGGTTGCCCGTCATACCGGAAAAGTCGGCACTTCCCAATAAGAAGGCGTCCCGCATACCCAGCGCCGACAGAGCCTTGGCGAGTCTAAAACTGGAATCGAACTCGAATTTCGGCATCCTGAGATTGACATCTGTCCTCGTAAGTTCATTGATAATCCCCTCTACCTGCTGAAAATCCAGGCCATCCTCAAATTCACCAAAATAACCTTCAGCGGGAAGCAGTATCACCATCGAGAGCTCCCGGCCGTCATAAGGCAACTCCACCGCCTGATAGTTATCTCCCGCGGCATAGCCGAACGATGCTCTACGCAGCATCAGGGGTACAGTCACTGTGCCTCCATCCAGAAGATGGAAGAGGCCATCGGAGGTCTGCCTTTCACTGAAGTCGTACTCCCAGGCGGCATTGAAGTAGATGGCGTTGGTCAATACGAGCCGGGTATACGCGTCAATGGCGCCCTGCGGAATCAGGTCTTTAATCCTGTCTTCAGTCTGGTCGCTGACCCAGTCATTGATGGTGATGCGTGACTTCTCCGACTCTTTGATGAAGTCCAGAATCCTGAGCCCGGCGCCGTAGTTCTCGGCCAGGGTATCGAGGAAATCGACCAAGAATTCAAAATCCTTCTGTCCCCAGATGGCATTGACCACGTTCAGCCGGAAACCCTGGTCGTCTTTACCTTCAGCGCCTTCTCCTCTTCTGGCAAACTCCTGGTCCAGCCAGTTGAAGGCGGGGTGCAGCTGGTCCTGGGGAAGGTCAAGGTGAAGGGTATTGGCCATCTCCCGCCCGGTCTGGCCGCGGGCGCCGGCGTAGGCCATGACCAGCGCCGCAGTAATGCTGTAGGGCGAGTAGAAAAGGTTGCCGCCTTCAGCCTTAAGCTCCTGATAAAGGTCAAAGGCGAAAGCGCTGTTACCAGCCACGATAGATACCTGGCCGGATTTATCTACTTGCGGCGACGTGAACCGGGCCCTGTCCGATTGTAGCGTCTTGCCGGATGCCATCACCACGCCATCCTTTACCGGCGCAGGAGTGCAGGCCGCCAGGCCGACCAGGATTAGTATGACTGTTAATATTATTGCCTTCTTCATTTTACCTGCCCCTTTTCTAATCCGCATTACCGGCTCGACTGTTCCTTTTAACATTATCACCGCCGGCGATGGAATACAAGAAATTCGCGAGGATTCTGTTTGCTTGTAGTTGGTGGTGGATTTATAATATTTTATGACCAGCAATATCCGTCCCGCAATGAAGGTTAGAATAACTATTAGAAGAAAAGATACCTTCGTAAAGAGGCATTGACAAACCGTGATAAACGTGTTAACATATGGTATGCGGTAAGCGGTTGCCGTTTGCCGTATTATTGAGGACATCAAATGAAAAAAGTCTATATCAAAGAGGATGTCTGCATCGGGTGTGGTCTCTGCGAGGTCTACTGCCGGCTAAAGCATTCCCGGTCGAAAGACCTGGTTAAGGCCTACAAAAAAGAAACACCCCGGCCTTTGTCGAGGCTCCGGGTTGATGAAAGCGGCATCGTGTCCCTCTCGGTGCGCTGCCAGCACTGCGACGATGCTCCCTGTATTGGGGCATGCCTGACCGGCGCTCTATCCCGCGACCCTTCGACTTCTCTGGTAAACGTGGACGAAGAGCGCTGCATCGGCTGCGGCACATGTACCCTGGCCTGCCCGCTGGGTGTCCCGAAGCTGGATACGGCACAGAAGAAGATGGTCAAGTGCGACCTCTGTCAGGATGAGGAGATTCCGGTATGTGTCGCCAATTGCCCGAACGAGGCGCTGTTATATGCGGATGCGCCGGAGGAGAGTCCCGCGGCCAATAAACAGGCCGCAACCACGGTTCAGTAGGCTCTCTCCTTAAATCAATGATTTAAATAAGCGGTCTTTAACTTAATCAGGGGATAACAGAATGGTAGCGACCAGGAAAATAAAGTACTTGATTATCGGGAACTCGGCCGGTGGTATCGGTGCCGCCGAGGCTATTCGCGAGGTAGATAAGGCCGGTGCTATCACCATCGTCTCTGACGAGCCCTACCCGGCTTATTCTAGGCCGCTCATCTCCGAGTACCTGGCCCAACCCTACCCCGTCGAGAAGATGGCTTACCGCAAGCCCGATTTCTACGAGAAGAACAGGATTAAGACTCTTCTCGGAGAGAAAGTAATTCAGGTCGACCCAGACAAACATACGGTCAAGCTGGCAAGCGGGACAACGCTGGCCTGGCGGAGACTGCTGCTGGCTACCGGCGGCACGCCCATCTTGCCCGAGATGGAAGGCGACCGATTAAAAGGGGTCTTTACCTTTAACAGGCTTGACGACGCCAAGGCCATCGATGGCTTCCTGAATCAATACCGGAGCAAGGTAAGAGCCGTGGTTATCGGCGGCGGTCTGATAGGTGTCAGTGTTACGGAGGCCCTGGTCAGGCGAGGCGCCGACGTAACCATCGTCGAGATGAAGGACTGGATTCTCAACACTATACTTGACGAAGAGGCAGCCGATTTCGAGGTACAGGCCCTGGCGCAGACCGGCACCAACATCATTACCGGACACACCGCCGAAAAAATCAACAGCTACCTGCCCGGCGAGGTCTGCGGCGTCACTCTCGACGATGGACGTGTCTTACCCTGCCAGATGGCTGTAATCGCCATCGGCGTGCAGCCCCGCCTCGAAGTCGTTTCCGAAAGCGGTATCAAGATAAACCGCGGCATCGTCGTCGACCGCCGCATGGCGACGTCCGCTCCCGATATCTATGCCTGCGGCGATGCTGCCGAGGCTTACGATTTCGTCTACGGAAAAAACCGGCTCACCCCGGTCTGGCCGAATGCTTACGAAGGGGGCAGGGTCGCCGGACTTAACATGGCGGGTAAATCGGCTAAATATCAGGGCGGGACGGCCATGAACGCCCTGAAGTACTTCGGCATAAATATCGTCTCGGCCGGCCTGGTGACACCTCCCGATGACAGCTACGAGACTCTCATTAACAGGTACAATGGCATCTACCGGAAAGTGATAATAAAAAACGGTAAATTAGCCGGGCTGGTCTTTGCCGGCGATATTGAGAAGTCAGGCATCGTCTATAACCTGATGAAGGACGGAGTGGATGTCAGCGGCTTTAAAGAAGTCCTCATCGCCGACGATTTCGGGCTGGCTTCCCTGCCGGACTTAGTCTGGCGGGACTGGCTGGTCGGTGCGCCTCCGGAGGGCGTTACGGTGGTAACCTCTATTGAAGAGCCGGAAGAGTTGGTCATCGGGGACTAGTATTTCTCTCCGAAAGGAACGGTAATGAGAGATTTGAGACAGGTTAATAACATCCATGACGACGACAAGGTAATCGACGCCTGCGCGATATTCGGTGCCATGGATAGGGCGGGCAAGAGGTTCTCCGGGGAGAGCGTCATCAAAGCAATCACCAATATGCACGACCGCGGCAACGGACTGGGAGGAGGCTTCGCCATCTACGGCCTTTACCCCGAGCACGCCGACCTCTATGCCTTCCATATAATGTTTCTCGATAAAAAAGATAAACAGGAGACGGAAGAATTCCTGCGTAAACATTTTACCGTTACCCGCGAGGAAGAAGTGCCCACCCGCCCGACGGCAGCGATTAAGAATCCCCCGCTGGTATGGCGCTACTTCCTGGACATGCCGCAAAGTCTGCCGGAGAACCTGTCCGCGGACGATTATATCGTGGCCAGGGTTATGGATATTAATACCGGTACCAACAATAGTTTCGTTTTTTCCAGCGGCAAGAACATGGCCGTATTTAAAGGCGTGGGTTACCCCGAAGAACTGGCCGGGTATTTCCGACTGGAAGAGTACCGGGGCTATCTCTGGACGGCGCACGGGAGGTTCCCGACCAACACGGTGGCCTGGTGGGGCGGGGCGCACCCGTTCTCGATTCTGGACTGGACGGTGATTCATAACGGCGAGATTTCATCCTACGGGATAAACCGCCGCTTCCTGGAGCAGTACGGCTACCAGTGCACCATGCAGACCGATACCGAAGTCGTCGCCTATGCCGTCGACCTGCTCATGCGCCAGCACAACCTGCCGCTGGAGATAACCGCCAGGGTACTGGCGGCCCCCTTCTGGGACGAAATCGAGCGGAGGCCGCCGGCGGAGCAGAAACTCTTGAGGGCATTGCGTCAGGTATACGGCAGCCTGCTCCTGAACGGACCCTTCGCCGTAATTATCGCCCACCACGGGGAAATGATAGGACTGACCGACCGCATCAGGTTGCGGCCGCTGACCGTCGGAGAGAAAGGCGATATGCTCTACCTTTCTTCCGAGGAGTCGGCCATCCGCCTGATACGTCCCGACCTTGACCGGACCTGGCTTCCTATGGGCGGCGAGCCGGTCATCGGCAGGCTTAAAAAGGAGCCAACTCCACAAGATACCACTGGCGGGGAGAAGGTATCAGCCGGGAAGTCGGTATAATACAATGAAGACTTATAGCGCACCAAAATTCAAAATAATCAGAGACAAGGACCGATGCATCCAGTGTCAGGTCTGTGTCAATCAGTGCAGCTTCGGCGCGAACTACTACGACGAAGAAGACGACGAGGTAAGGAGCCTCGAAGAGAACTGTGTCGGCTGCCAGCGCTGCGTGCTCTTCTGCCCTACCCGGGCATTGACCATCAGCTATAGCCCGCTGGACTACCGCGGTAATTACAACTGGCGTCCCGAGATTATCGAGGACATTAACAAGCAGGCAGAGACCGGGGGCATGCTGTTGACCGGCATGGGCGATGATAAGGACCAGCGCATTTACTGGGACCATCTGCTGCTTAATGCCAGCCAGGTGACCAATCCCTCCATCGACCCCCTGCGCGAGCCGATGGAACTGGTCACTTACCTGGGGCGTAAACCCGACCGACTTGAAGTCGAACCGGACTCACTCACTTTAAAAACGCCGTTAACGCCGCTGGTCAAGCTGGAGGTGCCGGTCATGTTCGCCGCCATGTCCTACGGGGCGGTAAGCCTCAACGTACATGAATCCCTCGCCCGGGCGGCGACCGAGATGGGCACACTGTGGAACACCGGCGAAGGCGGTTTACACCCCAGCCTGTACAAATATGGAAACAATACTATCGTTCAGGTGGCATCGGGGCGTTTTGGCGTTCATGCCGATTACCTCGACGTGGCCGAAGCAGTTGAAATAAAGATTGGCCAGGGGGCCAAGCCGGGCATCGGCGGACACCTGCCCGGAGAGAAAGTAAGCGCGGACGTATCACTGACAAGGATGATTCCGGAAGGCACCGATGCCATCTCGCCGGCTCCCCAGCACGATATCTACTCCATCGAGGACCTGGCCCAGCTTATCTACGCCCTGAAGGAAGCGACCAATTATACCAAGCCGATATTGGTAAAGATTGCCGCCGTCCATAATTCCGCCGCCATCGCCAGCGGTATCGTTAGAGGCGGTGCCGATATCGTCGTCCTCGACGGGCTGCGCGGGGCCACCGGCGCCGCGCCCAAGGTCATCCGCGATAACGTCGGTATTCCCATTGAACTGGCCCTGGCCTCGGTGGACAGCCGCTTGAGAGAAGAAGGCATACGCAACCAGGCCTCCATCGTGGTCTCGGGCGGCATCAGAAGCAGCGGCGACGTGGCCAAGGCAATTGCCCTCGGGGCCGACGCCGTGTACATCGGGACCGCCGCCCTCGTCGCGCTGGGCTGCCATGTCTGCCAGCAGTGCCACACCGGCAAGTGCGCCTGGGGCATCTGCACCACCGACCTGCGCCTGACCAAGAGAATCAACCCGGAAATCGGCGCCCGCCGGGCGGCCAACCTGCTCCGCGGCTGGAGCCTCGAGCTGAAAGATATCCTCGGCGGACTCGGCGTTAACGCCCTGGAGAGCCTGCGAGGGAACCGCCTGCACCTTAGAGGCGTCGGCCTGACCGATACCGAGCTCGAAATCCTGGGTGTAAGAATGGCAGGAAGCTAGTATGACAGATATCAGGGACTCCGTAGTCAATATAGATGCCAGCGGCGTTTATTACCGGGAGCTCAATAACAGGCTCAGGGACGTTGTCGCCAACGGTAGCCGGAAGATTGAGTTGCGCAATGTTTACGGGCAAAGATACATCGGCACCGACCTTAATAAGCCGGTAGAGATTGAGATTTTCGGCACGCCGGGCAACGACCTCGGAGCCTTCATGAACGGACCGAGGATTATCGTCCACGGCAACGCTCAGGACGGCTGCGGCAATACCATGAACGAAGGCGAGATAATCGTTCACGGCCATGCCGGGGATACGGTCGGTCTATCGGCCAGGGGCGGCAGGATTTTCATCCGTGAAGACGTCGGCTACCGCGCCGGTATCCATATGAAAGAGTATCGGGACAAGATGCCGGTAGTTGTCATCGGCGGCACCGCCCAGGACTTCTTCGGCGAGTACATGGCCGGAGGCACCCTGGTTCTTCTCGGCCTGAATCTCGGCAAAGGGAAAAACCACAAGGCCAGGTTCATCGGCACCGGCATGCACGGCGGCGTTATCTACATACGGGGAAATGTTGAGGAATACCAGCTGGGTAAGGAAGTGGGCGTCGCCGACCTTGAAGAAAACGACCGCGACGCTCTCCGCAGGTATGTCAGTGAGTTTGCCGGATATTTCGACCTTGATGCAGATAACATACTGTCGCACAAGTTTATGAAACTGTTCCCGCGCTGGCTCCGGCCCTACGGAAGGCTTTACGCCTATTAATACGAGCGTGATTAAGAATGATTAATAAATCACGTTTGACAATGTGTCATTCCCAACTTGATTGGGAATCAAGAGGTATCTGGATTCCCGCTCCCGTATCAAGTACGGGACAAGCTTCGCGGGAATGACAAAATTATGTTCGTAACATCAGTCCTCTAAAATGAAGACATCCGGACTTTCGGGAGGTCTGGGATGTCTATCAACACTGGTGATACCGCCTGGATACTGATTTCATCGGCGGGTTAAACTTCTTCGGTTTTGCTAATGTGGGGATATCGTATAAAAAATGATGACAAAAGGCGAAATATCATTTAGAATAACATTAATATCAGGAGGGAGAAAATGGCAAACAGAAGCAGAGAAGAGGCTAAAGAATATGTCCTGAAGATGTCCAAGGAGCATGAGGTCAAGTTCATCCGGCTCTGGTTTACCGATATCCTGGGTATACTGAAGAGCTTCGCCATCACCGTGGAGGAGCTTGAGGGAGCACTGGAGGAAGGCATGGGCTTTGACGGGTCGTCAATTCAGGGATTCGCCCGGATTGATGAAAGTGATATGGTCGCCCTGCCCGACCCGGATACATTTCAGCTGGTGCCCTGGCGACCGCGCGAACACAGCGCCGTGGCCCGCATGTTCTGCGATATCCTAAGGCCGGGTGGCGAGCTTTTTGAAGGCGACCCAAGATACGTCCTGAAGAAGAACCTGAAGCGGGCGGCCGAGATGGGCTTTACCTACTATGTAGGCCCCGAGCTTGAGTACTTCTATTTCAAGAATGATGAGAACGACCCGAATTGTTACACTACCGAGGTGCTCGACCATGGCGGCTACTTCGACCTGACCCCCCGGGATGCTGCCGTGGACATGAGAAAGGAAACCGTCCTTCAACTGGAAGAGATGGGTATAGGTGTCGAGTATTCCCACCATGAAGTAGCCCCCAGCCAGCACGAGATAGACATGAGGTACACCGACGCCCTTACCATGGCCGATAATGTAATGACCTACCGCCTGGTGGTGAAAGAGGTCGCCCTGCAGCACGGGGCCTACGCTACCTTCATGCCCAAGCCAATTTACGGCATCAATGGCAGCGGCATGCACGTACACCAGTCGCTGTTCAAGGGCGATATTAACACCTTTTTCGATGCCAAAGACCCCTATCACCTGTCCCGGGTAGCCAAGAGCTATATCGCCGGCCTGTTGAAACATGCCCCCGAGATTACCGCCGTCTGCAATCAGTGGGTCAACTCCTACAAGCGGCTGGTGCCCGGCTATGAAGCGCCGGTATACCTGTCCTGGGCACGGCGGAACCGTTCCGACCTTGTCCGCGTGCCGGAATATCGGCCAGGCCGCGAAAAGTCCACCAGGATAGAATTCCGCTCGCCCGACCCCGCCTGCAATCCCTACCTTGCCTTCAGCGTGATGCTGGCCGCCGGCCTGGAAGGCATCGAGAAGGGCTACGAACCCCCGGAACCGGTCGAGGAAAACGTCTACGAGATGCCCTCAGCGGAACTCCAGAAAAGGGGTATCGGCACTCTGCCGGCCAGCCTGCTGGAAGCGATACTACTCACGGAAAACAGCGAGGTAGTCCGGAAGGCGCTCGGCGACCATGTTTTCGAGGCTTTCATACAGAACAAGAAGATTGAGTGGAACGAGTATCGCATGCAGGTTACGGAATACGAGCTCAAGAAGTACCTGCCGATATTATAAACATTGGAAAATGCGTGGCATAATAACCTGAAAATCGTACCAGGAAGTAGAGCGGCCTCAGATGGACCAACCTGTCGGTGCCGATGCCGAAAGCAAGTTAATAGCCATCCTCAAAGTGCTGAGTGAGTCCTCGGAACCCCTCGGTTCAATCACCATCGCCCGACTCCTTGAGCATGACGGGGTATTCCTGAGCGAGAGGGCGGTGCGATACCACTTGAGATTTACCGACGAACGTGGTTTCACCCAGCCCGGCGGCCGGGACGGTAGGATGATTACTCCCCTGGGCAGGCAGGAGGTCAGGGAAGCGCTGGCGCCGCAGCAGCTTGGTCTCGTGCGTGATAAGCTGGAGCTGCTGGCCTACCAGACCACTTTCGACCCCGAAAAACGTACCGGACAGCTGGCTATAAACACCTCGATTATTGACAGAGACAGGTTTAAGAAGGCATTGTCGGCTATGAAAGACACCTTCAAGGCCGGAATCTGCGTCAGCGAGCTGGTGGCCACAGCCGCCGAAGGAGAGAAACTCGGTTCGGTGGTCGTGCCCGAGGGTAAAATAGGCTTCGCCACTATCTGCGGCGCTTCCATAAACGGCGTCCTTCTCAATGCCGGGGTACCCACGGAGTTCCGGTTCGGCGGCGTGCTGGAAATCAGGGATTCCAAGCCGAGACGCTTCGTGGCGATAACCGAATACGCCGGCACTTCCACCGACCCCTCCGAGCAATTTATCCAGGCGAAAATGACCAGCGTGGGTCAGGCGTCCAAGACAGGGAGCGGTAAAATCTTGGGTGCGTTCCGCACCATACCGGCGCCGGCCAGGGCAGTTGTCGAGGAGAAGACAGCCAGGCTCAAGGAGGTCGGCATCGGCGGTATTTACGCCTTGGGCCATACCAGCGAGCCGCTCTGCCAGATTCCGGTCGCCATGAATCGTATTGGCGTCGTACAGCTCGGCGGACTGAATCCGGTGGCGGCGGCCGTCGAGGCCGGAGTTGAAATTGAAAATATCGCCGAGAGCGGCTTAATTGATTTCGAGCAGTTGCACAGCTTCCAGGAGCTTTAGTCTGGCGCGGTGGGCAGACTTCGATTAAAAAACCCTAGCGGAGATTGCCATGAAACTGACCGACGAAGAAAAGGCTTTGCTTGATGGCAGCGAAGGGCTGGCCCGGCAGAAAGCCATGGAGCTTCTGATAAGGTACGGGGAAGCCCTGGAGGCGGAGAGGCTGGTGGACACCAGTAATGTCTGCGTTTCCGTGACCGCGGGTGCCTACTCCACGGCCAGGCCGGCGAACAGAGAAAGCGATATCGATGCGGACGCCGGTATAATCGAAGTAACCAAAAAGTAATTGATTATGGACAGGGAGGATAAAAATGGCTGAAACCAAATACGGCAAGTACTTCCTGAAATATGACCCCCCGCCGGGGCCCCCGTTCATCATGGGGCCGATTCTCCAGCGTATGGATAGTAAAACCATTAGCGGTAGTAACTTCTATTTCATTCACTGGGTGCTCCCCCACGAGACCCCCCGCATGAAGGTGGGGCACCCGCCGCACATACATAGCGAAGCCGAGCTCCTGATACACATCGGCACGAACCCCGATGACCCCGATGACCTGGGGGCGGAGGTCGAGCTATACATGGGGCCGGAGTTGGAAAGACATGTCATCACCACGACCACCGTGGTCTTTATTCCGCCCAACTTCATCCACGCTCCCTGGAATCCCCTGAAGACGGTCAGGCCCTGGATATTCATTGAAATCAACCAGGGCTTCAGGCACACGGAGAAATTCTACCCGCAGCTGGTGACCAGGGAACAAAGAGCCGAACTGGACTGGTCGTTCTGGCATGACGACGGCATGAGCGAAGGGTACAGCAACATGGTAAAGCCGCAACAAACGGGAGGGTAAAGTAAATGGTGGAAACGAAGTACGGAAAATATATCTTATCCGGGCCAAGGCCATGGAATCCGCCCGGGACCGGTGAGATTGTCGCCTTTGTGGATGATAAAGTGAATAATAACGCCTATTTTCAAAGCCACCAGTATTACATTCACTGGGTGCCCGCTGTCCCGGAGGGATTGCCCGGAGTATCCTCATGGGAAGAGATGGGGCACGGACCGCATAAACATAAATACCCGGAAGTTGTGATGCATATCGGAACAGACCCGGATAATCCGCTGGACCTGGGAGGCGAGGTTGAGTTCTGTCTGGGGCCGGAGCTGGAAAAGCATGTCATCACCACGTCCACCCTCGTCTATCTGCCCGCCGATTTTATCCATGGCCCCTGGATAATCAGGAAGGTGACGAGGCCGTTTATCATGATAACCGTCGAACAGTCGCCCACACACACTGAAAAGTCCTATCAGGAGCTGGTATCCGAGAAAGAAAGAGATAACCTGTTATTCATCGACCAGGGCTATGACAGCGAGGAGAGAGTTATCAAGCTGGCGAAGAAGATGGCACGCGAGTGGTAAGCCTGAAAGGAGAAAGGATGCCGGAACTGAGCCTGAAAGAGAAAGAGCGCCGCTGGTCGCTGCTGCGTAAAACGTTGCAGAAAGCCGGGCTTTCGGCGCTCATCGTCTACGGCGGTACCCAGCTGGGCGTACCGGTCCACTACCTGACGCGGGTGTGGGGCAGCAAGCAGAACATGGTGATATTTCCGGTCGATGGCGAGCCTGTTTTCTTAATTCCCAGCAACACCGGCATGACGGGAGAATCCCTGGTCAAACAGGGCTGCTGGCTGCCGGCGGAGAACATCCGCTCCTCGTATAATCTGGCGATTGACGCAGCGAAACTGATTATCGACCTCAAATTACAAAAAACACAGGTCGGGGTCGACAGTTTTCGCTTCTGGCCGGTGTTCGAGTACCGGACATTCAATGAGCTGTGCCCGGATGTCCAGCTCGTGGAGTCGCACCGGTTATTCGGCGAGATACGCGGTCCCAAGAGCGCCGAGGAACTGGCGGTCATGGAAAAGGCCATCCGTATTTCGGACCTCGCCCACAACACCTTTTTAGCCAACCTGAAACCGGGACTTACCGAGGAAGAGGTAGCCAATAAAGCGAATGAAGTCCTGACCGCCCATGACGTCGTCGACAGGATAATCTTAATCCACAGTCGTCCCGAAGCGGCTTACCCCTACCGTCCCGGCCCCACGGTGATACAGAAACCGAACCCGGTAACGTTCTCCCCGGAATTCACCCGAAACCTGGGCTACGGCGCCCAAATGATACGGGCTTACTGGTGGGAGGAGCCTGAAGGCATATACAAAAAGATGTTCTACCTTTGGGCGGAAATGAGGCAGATGGTAGTACGGGAGTTCCGACCCGGCGTGGAAATCACCGGCGCCGGTCAGATGATTGAAAACCTGGTCGGAGAATGGGGCTTCGAGTGCGATAAACTGGGACATGCCGTCGGGCTGTCCTACGGGGACGCCCCCTACATCACCGCCGGCCCCCACGAGCGCGACTATATGGAGTGGACAATTTTAACCGACGAAGTGTACGCCGTTCATCCCATGGTCAGGTGCAAGGGCGGTAAAGCCCCATTTACCATGATTGGTGATATGTATTTCATCGGCAAGGACGCCACCAGATGGATGACCACCGCCCTGCCGGGTCTCCCCGAGATGATTCCGCATTAATGATGAAAAGCATCGTAATTTATTATTCACAGACGGGAAACACGAAAAGGATTGCCGAAGCAGTCCGCACCGGTATGCGCGAGCTGTCGGAGACGTGCGATATTGCCCGACTCCAGGACGTGGATACCGGGGACATAGCCGGGTACGATTTAATCGGGCTGGGCGCACCCGTGTGGCACCGGCGGGAACCGGCCAACGTGATGAACTTCATCGAATACACCATGAACTCGGTGGAAGGCAAGCACGGTTTCGCCTTCTGCACCCACGGTCTCCTGCCCGGTCGCTTCCTGGCCAGAGTAGCGCCCATAATGACACAGAAAGGACTGACAGTTATCGGCTGGAATAACTGGTACTGCGGCGTCACCATGCCGGAGAAGCCCAAGCCCTATTTTACCGATGGCCACCCTGATGAAATCGACCTTGCCGAGGCGAAGGACTTCGGCCGGGAAATGGCGGAGCGGAGCCGGAGGATTTACGCCGGAGAGGACGGTCTAATACCTTCATTACCTCAAGGCCGCGAATATGACGAGCTTTACCCGGGCAGAGGCAGCAGCTGGGAACTGAAAAAGGGGCGAACCCCGAGACAGGAAAATGCTGAAGACCTGGAGCAGACCGGCCTGCGGAGTTTCGGCTTCAAGTTCAATAGAGAGAAATGCCTGTATCCCAGGTGCACGCTGTGTATCGATAACTGCCCGACCAACAGCATTGACATGTCTGCCTCACCGCCGATTCTAAGGAAAAGGTGCGACCGGTGCTGGTACTGCGAGCAAATCTGTCCCCGGGGCGCCATCGAGGTGGACTGGGAGTCTATCGTGAAAATAATCGATGAACATGTCGCCCCGGGCTTTGTCGAGCTGGCCGAAGAGGCGGCAACTGAAGGGCGTTTCCGAAGGCTGGTGCCGCCGGAGGCGGTCGGCTGGAAGACGTACTGGTACCAGGTCAAGAAGCCGCCGCGCCTCAAGCCG
>JAUWZF010000186.1 GCA_030615475.1 Dehalococcoidales bacterium
CCCGTTAAATCACCTATGACGGTATCAATGTTAAAATATTTACGTTTAATATCGGTCGACCATGTTTCGCGTTCGGTGAAGTATTTAGTCAGCGAGGCAAACTCAAGGTCGATGTCACGCGTATGGGCGTATACAACCAGCTGTTTCACCATCGCGCTGTCGATGGTCTGCATATAGACCGGCTCGGCGAGGTCGGCGCGACTTACCAGTGCGCCGTCGAAGAAAATATGACAGCTATCCAGCGATAGCTGGTTAATGTAGGACAAACACGATTTGACCGAGCGCCCGGTACATAGGGAAACATGCATACCGGAATCCTTCACCAGAGCCAGGGCTTCGCGATTCTCCGACGAGACGGTCCCTTCCTTGTTTATCAGGGTGCCGTCGATATCCACCACCAGGAGCTTATAATTAACAGGTTTCAAAATTCTCGCAGCCTCCCGAGTTCATTCTAACATCGGCACCTTGTTTTTCCAAGTAGAACCCGCTCGGCTTGACCGACTCAGGCCCTATCCGATATATTGGATTTGACGTAACCTATACGACAAGGAGTTTACCCTAATCATGAAAATCGCCCTTCAATGTGATTTCGATGGCACGGTAACCGAGGAAGACGTGAGCTTTCTCCTGCTGGATACTTACGTCGGCAGCCGGTGGCGCGAATATCTAAAGGAGTACACGGAAGGCAGGATACCGGTCGGCACCTTTAACAAAAAGGTATTCGGCATGATGAAAGCCGATAGGCAGACCATGACCGACCTTGTCCTCAATAGCGACCGGGTGATAATACGCCCCGGCTTCCGCGAACTGACGGACTACTGTTCTCAAAAAGGCCATAAGATTGTTATCGTCAGTAACGGCCTGATTTTCTACATAGAGGCTATCCTGGAAAACCTGGGTATCGACAGCCTCGAGGTACACGCGGCGGAGAACCGGTTCAGCCCCGATGGTATGGAGGTCAGATACGTAGGCCCGGACGGCACCGAGATGGAGGTCGGCTATAAGGAAGCCTATACCGAGTTGCTACAGCAACAAGGCTATAACGTCATCTACGTGGGCAACGGCGCCTCGGACATCTTTTCGTCAAGACGGGCGATAAAGGTCTTCGCCACCGCGGACCTGCTGGAAAAGTGCCGTGAAGAAGACCTCGAGTGCACGCCGTTTACCGACTTCCACGACGTAATCAGGGGGCTGGAGTCCCTGGTGTTAAGCTAGCCCGTTTTCAGGACGATGCCCACCGGACAGTGGTCGGAGCCCATAACCTCGGGCATGATGAAAGCCCGCTTAACTGACGGCAGCAGGTTTTCGCTGACGAAAAAGTAGTCCAGCCTCCAGCCGACGTTCCTTGCCCGCGCCCCGGACTTCATGTCCCACCAGGTATAGTGCTCCGGCTCTTTGTTGAAATGGCGGAAGGTATCCACATAGCCGTGGTCGAAGAACCTGTCCATCCAGGCCCTCTCTTCCGGTAAAAACCCGGAGATTTTAGAATTTTCCTTGGGGCGGGCCAGGTCGATTTCATTGTGGGCAGTATTTACGTCACCGCAGATAATCAGCTTCTTACCGGCATCTTTCAGGGAGTCGGCATAGCGTAAGAAGGTCTCATAGAAGTTCATCTTGTAGTTCAGGCGCTCCGGGCCCGACTTGCCATTGGGGAAATAGATATCGAAGAGGGTAAATTCAGGATATTCGGCGACGATAACCCTTCCCTCCAGGTCGAGGCCGCTATCGCCGAAGTCGTACCGGACGTCCAGTGGTCTCTCTTTGGTAAAGACGGCCACGCCGCTGTAACCCTTTCTCTCGGGATAATTCCAGCAGGTATGATAGCCCGCCGGCTCTTTCAGGTCGGCATCGAGCTGGTCAAGATGAGCCTTGGTCTCCTGAAGGCATATAATGTCCGGGGACTCTTTATAAAACCAGTCCAGAAAGCCTTTCCCTTTGATAGCCCTGATACCGTTGACATTCCAGCTGAGCAGCTTCGTCTCTCTCATGCCCGTATCTCCAGTTTGATATCAGACGTATTTATTTATTATACTTTTTATATAGCATAACACAATCAATAGAAGGGTGATAATTCATCTTGTATAAAGTTTTTACCAATCTGACCAACGGCGGCCCGGTCCAGGTGTATGTCCGGGACGGTAAAATAGTCCGTGTCCGCCCCCTCGTCCTGACGGATAACGATGCGGCTTCATGGACAATAGATGCCGGCGGCCGTAAATTTTCGCCGCTGAGGAAGGCCTGTGTGTCTCCGTTCACAACCGCCGAAAAAGCGCGGATATACTCCGATGCCCGGATAAAATATCCCCTTATCAGAGAGGACTTCGACCCCAGCGGCAGACGTAACCCGGAAAACCGGGGCAAGTCGGGTTATAAGCGCATCAGCTGGGATAAAGCCCTGAACATCGTCGCCGGGGAGATGAAGAGAATCAGGGAGACCTACGGGCCGGAGGCCGTCATGTCGCGCGCTTCCTCACACCATAACTGGGGCAATGTGGGCTACCGCACGTCGACTTGGGCCCGGTTCTTCAACATGATTGGCTTCACCGACGTCCTGGACAACCCGGATAGCTGGGAAGGGTGGCACTGGGGCGCGACGCATGCCTACGGTTTCTTCTGGCGACTCGGCATGCCGGAGCAGTACGACCTTCTTGAGGACGCCCTTAAAAATACCGACCTTGTCGTGCACTGGGGCAACGACCCCGATTCGACGCGCGGTATCTACGGCGGGCAGGAATCGGTTGTCTGGCGCTACTGGCTGAGAGACCTGGGCAAGAAGCAGATTTTCATCGACCCGTTCTGCAACTATACCGCCACCATCCTGGCGGATAAATGGATTGCCCCCCGACCCGGTACCGACGCCGCCATGGCCGAAGCCATCGCTTACGTGTGGCTGACCGAAGGTACCTATGATAAAGACTACGTGGCCACGCATACGGTCGGCTTCGAGGAATTTAAAAGAAATGTCCTCGGTGAAGAAGACGGCGTAGCCAGAACGCCGGAATGGGCGGCGGAGATTTGCGATGTGCCGGCCTATACCATCAAAAGTTTAGCCCGGGAATGGGCGTCAAGCCGGACCATGCTCGCCGCCGGTTCACGGGGCGGGGAGTCCGGCACCTGTCGTCAGGCCTACGGTACGGAATGGGCACGCCTGATGGTGCTCTTACAGGCAATGCAGGGACTGGGCAAGCCGGGCGTCAATATCTGGGGCACCACCATGGGCCCGCCCTATAACGCCGACTTCTATTTCCCGGGGTACAGCTCCTTCGGGCCGAACTTCCTTAACGAATTCGCCAGAAACCGGGCGGAGAACCCGGTAAAGCAGCGCATTTACCGCCTGCTCATCCCGGAGGCTATCCTTAATCC
>JAUWZF010000039.1 GCA_030615475.1 Dehalococcoidales bacterium
CGGGCGGCTGCTCAAAAACGGCCGCAACACGATGAGCGTCATCGAGGTAAAAGACCCCCGGGGACTTGGAATGGTCGAGCTGTCCGAGGATAGAGTCGTCAATATTTATGAAAAAACGCAGAAGCCGCCGACCCTTATGGCCAATGCCGGGCTGTACCTGTTTACTCAGGAGATATTCGAGGCTGTATCGCGTACGGAGAAATCGCCGCGGGGCGAGTACGAGATAACCGATTCGTTGCAGCTGCTGATGGACACCAAAGATGGCCTTCATTACCAGGAGATAAAGTCATGGCTGGACCTCAGTTACCCGTGGGACTTACTGCCCGCCAACGAGTCCATGCTGGCCGGGCTGGAGGCGCAGAACCTGGGCGAGGTGGAAGACAACGTGGTGTTGAAGGGAGCTGTCGCTATCGGCAAGAACACGGTGGTCAGGTCGGGCGCCTATATCATTGGTCCGGTGGTCATCGGGGAAGACTGCGAGATCGGGCCTAACTGCTATATCCGCCCCTCGACCGCTATCGGCGATGGCTGTCATATCGGCGCTGCCGTTGAGGTCAAGAACTCTATCATTATGAAAGGCGCCAAGATTCCACACCATAATTATATAGGCGATAGCGTCATCGGCGAAGGGTGTAACCTCGGTGCCGGCACCAAGATTGCCAACCTGAGGCTGGACAAGGCGAATATCCAGGTAGCCGGCATCGATACCGGGAGACGTAAACTGGGGGCAATCATCGGCGACTGTGTTGAGACCGGGATAAATGCCTCGATTAATGTCGGCAGTATGATTGGCAATAATGCCTTTATCGGGCCGGGGGTGGTGGTCAGCGGGGTTATTAAGCCGGATTCTAAGATACTTTAAGGGGTGGTCTATGAAACAGGCAATAGTGTTAGCCGCAGGCGAGGGACAGAGACTCAGGCCGTTTACCGTTACCAGACCGAAAGCGATGCTTTCCATCGCGGATAAGCCGATATTGCAGTTCGTCGTCGAGTCCCTGGCCCAGAACGGTATCCGCAATATTATCTTCGTGGTCGGCTACCGGAAAGAACAGGTTTACGACTATATGGGTTCCGGCGAGCAGTTCGGCGTTGATATCACCTACGTGACTCAGGAGACGCAGTTGGGCACGGCGCATGCTCTGTCGCAGGTAAAGGATATGGCCGAGAACGAGTTCCTGGTACTGCCCGGAGACAACCTGATTGAAGCCCATACTATCGCCGATTTTATGCAGATAAAGCCGGAAGCGGTGCTGGTCAAGAGGGTGAGCGACCCGGTAAGGTACGGAGTGGTCAATATCGACGGTGGCGAGGTAAAGGATATCGTGGAGAAACCGAAAGAGCCGGTAAGCAACGTGGTTAATACCGGTATTTACGCCTTTACCAAAGATATTTTTAAGTTCACCGAATCTATACTGGATATCCCGGACGCCCTGAATAATATGATAGCTGAAGGCTATACCATCCAGGCTCTGGAAACCGAGGGCACCTGGCTTGACGTGGTTTACCCGTGGGATATCATCAGCCTTAATGATGCCGTCCTCAGGAATATCGAGGTCAGTCTGGGCGGTACTATTGAGTCCGGCGCTTCCATTAAGGGAAAGGTTATGGTAGGGGAAGGCACCGTGGTACGGTCCGGCTCCTGCATCTACGGGCCGGCGGTTATCGGGTCGGGATGTGATATCGGACCGAATGTCTGTATTATGCCGGCTACCAGTATCGGCGATAACGTCGTTATTTCGCCATTTACGGAGATTAAGAACAGCGTTATCGGTAATGATGTCACCATTGGCGCCGGGTGTATCATAAGCGACTCCGTTATTGATAAAGGCTGTGTGCTCAAGGGGCGTTTTACTGCCGTCGGCGGACAGAGCGAGGTCAGAATTAATGGTGAGAGCCCGTCGATTAATGTGGGCGTCATTATGGGCGAGGACTGTAACGTAGAAAGTAACGTCACGGCTCAACCGGGGGTTATCGTCGGCAACTACTGCCAGATACAGATGTCGAAGATGATAAGTGGCCGGTTGCCCGACAAGAGCCTGGTTTATTAGGCGAACAGGTAGTTTTAGCAAAATATGATAATGCGCGGCGGATTCTGGTAAGGAACTGATTAACTATGTGTGGCATTGTTGGTTATATCGGAGAGAAAAAGGCTCAGCCGATTCTCCTTAATTGCTTGAGCAAGCTGGAGTATCGGGGCTATGATTCCTGCGGCATTGCCGTATCGGCTAACGGCATTGAGGTTTACAAGGATGCCGTCAGGGTGAAGGCTCTGACCAAGGTAGTGCCGGTGCTGGATGGTAAGGCGGGTATCGGGCATACCCGCTGGGCGACCCATGGCGAGCCGTCTAAGGTAAATGCCCACCCGCAGTGCGACTGCGCCGGCCGAATCGCCGTGGTGCATAACGGGGTTATCAATAACTTTCAGAAATTAAGGGACCAGCTGACCGAAGAGGGGCATAATCTGGATTCGCAGACCGATACGGAAGTGATACCGCACCTGATTGAGAAGTATTATAACGGCGATTTCGAGAAGGCCGTAGGACTGGCCCTGCATGATATCGAGGGTTCCTATACCATGATTGCGCTGATGGCGGGTGAACCCAGGCTGGTGGCCGCCAGAAAGGATAGCCCGCTGATTATCGGCATCGGCGACCGGGAAAACTATATTGCCTCGGACGTACCCGCCCTGCTGGACTATACCAGCCGGGTTATCTATCTGGAAGACGGTGATATCGCTGTGGTTGCCGCCGACGGCGTAGATGTTAAACAGGATGGCGCCAGCATCGTCCGGGAAGAACATAAAATATTATGGAGTGTGGAGGACGCTCAGAAGGCGGGTTATGAGCATTTTTTTCTTAAAGAAATACATGAGCAGCCCAGGGTAATACGGGATACCCTCGCCGAATATATCTCGGCGGCGGAGCCGGCGGCTGACCTGACCAGCGATGATGGTAGCGGCATGGATGACGTTCTCATACTCGCCTGCGGCACTTCGTATCATGCCGGACTTATCGGCAAGTATATTATCGAAGGTCTGGTCAATGTACCGGTAAGAGTCGAGCTGGCCGATGAATTTAACTACAGCGGCCACGTATCGGCCAGGAATAAAGCGATTGTCATTACTCAGTCGGGTGAGACTACCGATTCGCTCAAGGCAATGAGGAAGCTGAAGGAAGCCGGCTGCCAGGTTATCGTCATCACCAATGTCGTCGGCAGCACGGCCAGTCGGATTGCCGACCGTACGGTTTATACGCGGGCGGGGCCGGAAATAAGCGTGGCGGCTACCAAAACTTTTATAGCGCAGCTTATCGCCCTGTACTGGCTGGCTTTGCCTTATTCACGGGTTGATATCGGGAGATTGGATGACCTTGTCCTGGAGATGAGGCAATTGCCGGTCAAAGTCCAGCAGGTACTGGACAATGAGGCGGCAATTGCCGATTGTGCCCGTCAGCTGGCCGGGTTCGAAAATGTATTTTTCATCGGCAAGGGTGTCAACTACCCCGTTGCCCTGGAAGGCGCCCTCAAATTGAAGGAGATTTCCTATATTCACGCTGAAGGCTATGCGGCCGGCGAGTTGAAGCACGGTCCCTTCGCCTTACTGGGGAATAAAACACCGGTTGTGGCTGTCGTGGCTCAGGACAATACCCACGAGCCTATGATGACCAGCATCAAGGAAATCAAGGCCAGGCAGTCTCCGGTACTGGCACTGGTGAGCGAGGATGATGAGACCATGGAGGGATTGGCCGATTCGATAATCACCGTACCCCGGATTGACCCGCTGTTTTCCCCCGTGGTGAATTCAGTGGTCCTGCAGTTGCTTGCCTATTATGTCGCCAGGGAACGGGGTTGCCCCGTAGATTTCCCCAGAAACCTGGCCAAAAGCGTCACCGTGGAATAGATATCATACCGATTCTATCGGTACAGTGGTGAATTTCCTCCTGGCCAGTTTCTCGGCGGTTACCAGGATAGCTTCGGTGTCATGGTTTAGTTGCGATACCAGTAGTATCATAGCCGGGGCCGGGACCTGCCTGGTGGCGGACACCAGTGCCAGGGTGGCCGGGTGGCTCCGGGCCACCTCCTCAATAGAGCGGTGTTCAAAATTGAGGATATCGAGCAGTCGCTGGGCAGGTTCAGAATCTGTTTGTTGAAGTTGTCTTATATTTCGCCTTATTTTAGCGATGTCCATCGGTTCCAGGTATCGTTCAGTGAACTTAACCACCACGATTTCTCTGATCAATGACAGCGCTTGCCTGAGCATTTCCAGCGGCTCGATGATAGCTGTGTTGAGGACAACATTCTGGTGGTTGTAGGCAGCCAGTGCGGCGGGTATGTTTTCCCGCGTCAGGGTTAGGGCTATGGTTATCAGGTTGAAAGCCAGGTTATCGGCTTCCTCGGCATCAGCCACCGAGAGGTTAACGGCGATGATGGCTGCCTGCTCGCCGGCTTCCTGATATTCTCTTACTATAAGCTGGCTCAGTTTCAGGGTATGTTTCCAGTCTATATCTCTTAGCGGGTCGCCGGGTTGATAGCTGCGGCTTTCCATGTATTCGATGCCTCGCTTCGGTTTTGCGAGGGCTTGAGGAGGCAGTTTCACTGCGGAAATGACCCCCGAGCCTGTTTGCTCTAAATACTTTGTAGCCAGCCATTCGGCGTATTTTGCCCTCGGGATTATGTGCAGGTTCAGCGGCTCGAGGAGCTGGTTTATCTGGATGAGACCCCGCGGGTCAACTGCCGATATCTGGAATTGAGGGCGTGATTCTCCTGCCAGTGGCGGCGTGAAACTGATGTCCAGACTTGTTTTACCTCTGTTCAGTATGATTTGCTGTGGTGTGACCTGCACCCAGGAGGCGTTGAAGCTCAGCTGGCTGTGCATTTTAACCCGTGTATGGCTGGTCAGGTGCAGGCGGGTGCTCCCGGTGGTACCGACGATACTTCTTCTCATCAGGGTATGGGTGGTAAAGGGGTGGCGGGGAATAGTGAGCAGTATCCCTACCAGCACCCCCAGGAGGTACAGTGCCAGGGAGATGCCGGTAAACAGCAGGACGGGACGGTTAACCACCGGTGCTATTAGCATTACGACCAGTGCCGCGACCAATAATGATGCGAAAATATAGGTAGTATTTCTTTCGCCTTTTCCCTTTATAAATACCTGCGTATGACGGACGTTTTCCCGCAGGTTAAGGTCGAGCAGGTATATAGTGGGGAGGACGAGCGCGACAGCGATGATTTGAGCCGCTGTCGGCGGGAGTGTTGTCATGCGTTCCAGTAATGGTGCCAGTACCAGCGGCGTCAGGAATATCACTCCCAGGTTTATTACTATATTAAACCTTGGAGGTTGCGGGCGTATCAGTGTAGACAGAAGTATCAGCAGCAGAACCAGCGCCAGCACTAAATAGGGCAACGGTGACATTATGGTAGCCGCCAGCAGAACCGACAGCGTATATATTTGACATAATAATTGGGGTGATGCTCTACGCATTGTCTATTTTCGGTACGGGGACTTGAGTAGCTACCTCGTTGATAATTGGCTCGGGGCTGATGTCCTCCATTTCAGCTTCGGGGCTTACCTGGAGGCGGTGGCAGAGGGCAGGGACAAGCAGTCTCTTCACATCGTCGGGAATGACGAAGTCTCTTTCCTGTAGGAAAGCCCTGGCTCTGGCGCCCTTCAGCAGGGCAATGCCGGCGCGGGTGCTGAGTCCCAGCACTACATCCTGATGGTGGCGCAGGTTATCGACAATATCCAGGATATAGCGGCGGACACTATCGGTGACGTGCACCTTCTTGACATCCTGCTGGAGTTTCACTATTTCCGCCGGTGTCGTCACAGCCTCAATATGCGGCTCAGTAATGGCATCGATATCCCTTAGAATCTGGTCTTCCTCTTCCAGGGTGGAGAGGCCGCTCCATGTCCGGAACATAAAGCGGTCTGTTTGTACCTCGCTGAGCGGGGAGGTTCCGGGGCCGCCGTAGGGTATCTGGCTGGCAATAACGATGAACGGTTGTCCTAGCTTATGTGTTTCCCGTTCGATGGTAACCTGTTGTTCCTGCATGGACTCAAGAAGGGCGGACTGAGTGCGGGGGGTGGTGCGGTTCAACTCGTCGGCCAGCAGCACATTGGCGAAGACAGGCCCCGGCATAAACGTGGCGCTGCCGTCGGGGCGGTAAAGATAGAATCCGAGAATATCGGAGGGCAGCATGTCAGGGGTGCCCTGAACTCTCTTGAACGTACCACCGATGGCATGGGCAAAAGTACGGGCGACGGTGGTTTTGGCTGTTCCGGGTAATCCTTCTATAAGTACGTGTCCCTGGCTCAGCAGGGCCAGCAGCAGAAGCTCCTTGATATCATCCTTACCGACTACTACCTTGGATACTTCATCAACAATGCTTTTCAGTATTGCCTGTCCTTTTTTCTGCTGTGTCGTCATTACTGTCTCCTTTCAGAGAGTTTATCACGTTTGCTCTGTGGCAAGAAAGGGGAATCTGTAAAAATACTAGGTCTCAACGGTAGTTTCCTTCCTTTTATACCATATTGGTATCAACGCGGCTATAATTGCCGCCAGGACCAGGCCCACTGTTACGATAGGAGTGGAGAAAAGACTGCGTGCGTGTTGCAGCCAGCCCCTTGTGCGGTGAAGCTCTGATGATGCCAGGTGGGACTGGTCAATGTAAAGTACGGGTGAAGTAGCCGCAATATTTTGAATAAAGCTGTCATTACCGGCAATTTTACCCATACTGTTGATGAAAAGGCTGGGGTCGGAGACGAGTATTACCTGTCCGCTGCCCAGTTCGTGGCGGGAGATTACCGGTAGCGGGCCGGTGGGTTCGCCATCGTCCCTGGTACCGTTGCCGTTAGAATCGAGGAAGCCGAAGGGAGAAGTCAGGGCGAGGGCGTTATCAGCGGTGATATTGGTCAGGCTGGTGGCGTGGTTGAAGACCAGGTCGTCGGTATTTTCAGTCAGGGGGTCGGGTTGGAGGTGGATAATCCTGGGGAAGTACTTGTTTTTGTAATTGACCAGCGGGTCAAGGAGAATCTGTCCGCTGAAGCGTACTTTAAGTCCCAGATATTCCAGTATCTGGTTCCCGTGTCCGTAGTCGTCCGCTATAATTAATCTTCCACCCCGGGAGGCAAAGTAATTCAGGTGCTCCAGTTCCGTGGAGGTAAAGCTAAGGTAAGGGATGACGAGGAGGGTTGCCCCGTCCGGCGAAGACGGGAGGTCTGCCAGGGAATTAAGAGGTTGGACCTGGTATTCGGCTCTTATATCCTTAATGCCGTTCCAGAATGGGTTATCTACCCGAAAATCGTCGTTTGACGGGAAAAACCACACTGTTAAAATGAGTGCGATTACCAGTGTTGCGGTTATTATTAGTAAAAATCTACGGAGTTCCACTGCGAAGCTCCTCTTTAATGTTAGCGGCAAGCTCTTCGGCTCTGGTGGCGGTGGTTTTTTGCGGACTGCGGGCAGAATAGAGGGTACTCTCGGTTATGGCGGTCAACTCGGAAAATCGGTCGGTAGTAGTTGGTGATGGTAAATTAGCTGTTTTCAGGAACTCCCGCAGGGTAATATCCGGTGACATAATAACGCCGGAAATCTTCTCCACAGTCGTAAGAACACTCCGGTAGGCTGATAATACCTGGCCTTTGATACCCGTCAGCTTTGGTAGTGCAGGGAACGGGGTGGCGGCGGGTACTTCCACTGCTTCCGCCGGTGGTATCTCCTTCTCGGTGTACGTTCGCGTCCGGATTCTCCGGCGGATAACCAGCCATAGGGCTATTAAAATGGCCAGTATCAGGGCGGTGCTTAGCGGGTTTATGATGAAAACTTGTTTCTTCACACTCGTGGTGGTCGCCCATGGTTCCAGCGACTCTATGTCTATCAATATTTCCTGGGAACCAATCAGGAACAGGTCAAGCGGAGTCTCCAGAGACGTTGCGAAGCTGCCGTCGCCCGATGTTCTGACAGTAGTTGAGGATTTCTTGAAGTAAAGGCTTACCGGAGCAGCTACAACGGGCCCGAGTTCACTGTAAACCATGCCGCTAATCTGGATATCTCCGGGCAGGAGAACGATAGAAGGTGTTCGGATATCAAGGGATACCGACAGTACCGAGATGGTGACACTCCGCTGCACGGAAGCGCCGGAGTATCG
>JAUWZF010000182.1 GCA_030615475.1 Dehalococcoidales bacterium
GGCGCAGGACCTCCGGGCTGACATCTATGCCCAGTTCCTTCAGTGCTGCTGCCTGCAGTTCTTCCTGGGGCGGCTCGTAGTGCACCAGTGTATTGTAGAGGTCGAAAAAGACGGCTTTAATCACGGCAACGGCTCCCTTCCATAAGATACCAGTAACATTGTAGTCAAAGTAGCCTTATCTGTAAAGGAACGGTTAAGATGTGCCTTACGTTTATTGTCAGCGAAGCTCAATACTGCTATGATAGATGGGTGAATCCCCGGAACCCTTTGATTATGTGACTATGGCTATTATCAGAACTATCAATCTAACCAAGAAATTCAGAGACCTCGTCGCCGTGGACGATGTCAGCCTGGAGATAGAGGAGGGCGAGTGTTTCGGCCTGCTGGGGCCTAACGGCGCCGGCAAGACGTCCATCATCAGGATGATAACCGCCGTCTCGCCACCGACGCGCGGTGAGATCTGGGTGGACGGCAGGGAACTGAAAAAGTATCCCCGCGAGGTCAAGGCTATCCTGGGAGTCATCCCGCAGATAGATAACCTCGACGAGGACTTAACCGTAATTCAGAACCTGCTTACCTTTGCCCGGTACTTTGCTATTCCCAAGGAAGTGGCGTATCAGCGCAGCGTGGAGATACTGCATTCCATGGCGCTCAAAGAAAAGCGTGACAGCCGTATTGATGAACTGTCTGGAGGCATGAAGCGGCGCCTGATAATCGGGCGGGGACTGGTTAACGCGCCTAAAATAATCATTCTGGATGAGCCGTCGATAGGCCTGGACCCCCAGGCCAGGCACATGGTCTGGCAGACACTGCGGGAGTTAAGAAACCAGGGGATTACACAGCTGTTGTGCACGCAGAATATGCAGGAGGCCGCTCGCCTCTGCAACCGGGTGGCCATAATCAACCGGGGGAGAATAATAGACATCGATACTCCTCAGGCGCTTGTTTCCAGGTATATGAGCACCCAGGTATGGGAGATTGATGTGACGTCAGACGAGCGGGATTCGATTATCAGGGAACTGGAGAGCCGCCAGCTTGAATTCGAAGAGTTCGCCGGCATCATCCATGTATTCCCAAAGGATGACAGTCAGGTAGAAGGTCTTCCCGGGGCAGCCCGGGCGGCCACACTGGAGGATGTCTTCTTCAAACTCACCGGGAGGTCGTTGGTCGAATGAGGCCTTTCTCCTGGCGTTTTTTCCGTCTCTGGCAGCGTGATAGAGACGTCTTCTTCCGGCTGTGGCGCTCGGAAGGGGCCGGCGCCATTATCGAGCCGATTCTCATCCTGCTGGCTTTCGGGATGGGAATGGGGGCATTTGTCGGTAATATAGGCGACCAGAGATATATCGAATTCCTTGCCCCCGGAATTATAGCCGCTTATGCCATGTTCGCCGCCAGCTTCGAATGTACCTATGGCAGCTATTTCCGGATGGAGCACCATTATACGTTCGATGCCATTCTAGCGACGCCGCTAAATGTGGAAGATATTACCGCCGGCGAAATATTCTGGGGAGCTACCCGCGCTTTCATGACCGGATGTATCATTCTGGCCATAGCGGCGGCTTTTCAACTGGTGCCTTCTTTCTGGGCACTGCTGATACCGCTGGTAGCGGCGCTATCCGGTCTTATGTTTGCCTCTATTGCCCTGTTCTTTACATCCATAGTGCCTTCCATCTACACCTTTAATTTCTTTTTCACCCTGTTTATCACCCCGATGTTTTTACTGAGCGGCGTTTTCTTCCCACTCGACCGGTTTCCCGAGATAGTGCAAACGTTGAGCTGGATAGCGCCATTGACGCCGGTAGCCTATCTTACCCGGGGACTGTTCCAGGGAGAGTTTCAACCAAATATGCTGCTGGCTCTGGGTATCATGGTCGCCTGGGCTGTCGTGTTCTTTTCGATAACGCTGGTGACCATGCGACGGCGACTGACCAAGTAGCCGTAAAAAGGAGTTAAGATGGCGGTCCTTTCGGGACGGGACATACTCCGCTTGATGAAGAAGGACCCCCCGCTCGTCGAGGACTGGATTGACCTCGATGAGCAGGTGCAGGCCAACGGCTTCGACCTTACTCTGCGCGACGTGGCCGTGCCGCAGTCGGCGGGGAGGATAACGGCGGCCAACAGCCAGAGGGTGGTTGCCGACCTGTCGCCGCTGGTCTTCGACGGGATGGATGAAATCGAGCTGGTCCCCGGCACCTATATCATCACCTATAACGAGATTGTGCACCTGCCGAAGAACATTATGGCGCTGGGACGACCCCGGTCGAGCCTGCTGCGCTGCGGCGTTACCGTGGGCACGGCGGTCTGGGATGCCGGGTACGAGGGACGCTCCCAGTCTCTCCTGGTGGTGTATAACTACCGGGGCTTCCGCGTGCAGAGAAACGCCCGGATAACGCAGCTCGTTTTCTTCGAACTGACCGGTGATTCGGAGGGATATGGCGGGGTCTATCAGGGGGAGAATATTTAGGGGATTAGAACTGCCCCGCTACAAAGTCGGGTTTATCTCTCTAATCCCCGGTATTCCCATCCCGTTGGGTGATATACCAGTCTGTGGGCGGGTCTTCGGTGGTATCGACGACCAGGTGAATGATGTAGAGACCCGGGTTCAGCTTTTTCAGGTCGTCCAGATCGACGGCTTCGAACTTCTTTTTGTTGTTGAGGTAGGCTTCCTCGGTCAGGGCGTTGGACACATAGTTATCTTTAGTCCGCGCCAGTATCCGCCGGATGGAGGCCTCCTGGGGGCAGTCGGTCTGGAGGATGACGAAGGTCCTGTCATGTCTGGCGGCGATGGCCGCCGCCCGCTGCCGCAGCGACTGCGTGACGAAGGTAGCATCGAGGATGACGCAGTTGCCGCTGTTCAGTGCTTCGTCCGCCTGCTGGAACATCTCGTCGTAGACCTGCGTCCGCTTATTCATGTTACCGGCGACCTTCTCATCGAAAATGTCTTCGTTTTTCAGCACTTCCAAACGGATAATATCGGTGCGCAGGAGCTTGCAGCCCTTGATTTTAGCGACCTCCTCGGTGGTCTCCGTCTTCCAGGTGCCGGGGAATCCGCAGGCGATGAGCAGAAAGCTAGGCTTGAGTTCGGCTTCGATAAATTTCGCGAAGGGTTCTCTCATCTCATTACCTCCTTAATCGCCTTCTAGATAAGATTCCGCCAGCTCAAAATAGCTCCGGGTGTTGGCCAGGATCCGCCCCTTTTCCTTGGAGGAGATATACGGGTCGTCGTACTGGAAGCACCCCACCTTGCCCCGCACACAGGCGCGGTAGCATTTGTAAAAATCAAGCAGTTCCTTAAGTTCCTCATCGCCGCTCTCTTTGACATAGGCATCGATGAAGCTGTCGGAAAGGTCGGCCCGGCCGTAGTGGTCTAAATCCATGGCCAGGAAAGCCACGTCAGCGGCAACGTCGGTATACCGGAGACGG
>JAUWZF010000052.1 GCA_030615475.1 Dehalococcoidales bacterium
CGCGTCTTTCTGGTAATGCCTTTTATAGGCTTGATGATGGTCGGTCAGCTCATCTTCCAGGCAATCGGCAAGGTAATTCAGGCGATTGTTGCCTCCCTGGCGAGGTCGGCCCTGTTCCTGCTTCCCACGGTGCTCATATTCCCGAGGTTCTGGGGGATAGACGGTGTATGGCTGGCGTTTCCGGTTACCGACGTGCTGACCCTGTCACTGACCGTAGGACTACTCATACCCATTTTGCTCGATTTTAGCAGAAAAAGTAAGTCACTGACTCTGGAACCGGAGAAGTTCAACCTCCCCCCACCCCCCGTCAGGTTGGGTTAAGTTGAGATTGCACGCGTATCAAGCTATACTATTCTGACCGATAAACTATCTTGGAGAATGACGATGGCTGAAGATGCCCGGACACAGGGAAACCCCGTGGACTGGCTGCTGGAACCTAATGATATCGGCGTAAGATACCTTGCCCTGCGTGACCTCGCTAAAGCCGATGCCGGGGAGTTGACCGCCGCTAAAAAAGCTGCGCATACTAAAGGCCCGATTGCTGCCGTCCTCTCCAAAATGGATAAAGAGGGTTTCTGGGTGAAGGCAGGGGCGGGATATTTTCCCATGTACACCGGTACGGTATGGTCGGTGATTCTGCTTGCGCAACTTGGCGCTACTATAGATATGGATGAACGTATTGCGACCGCCTGCGCTTATATCCTCGACCATAGCCTGACAAAATATGGCCAATTCACCGGGAACGGATTGCCTTCAGGAACCCTGGATTGTCTGCAGGGCAATCTTTGTTACTCTCTTCTTGATCTTGGCTGCACTGATCCGCGGCTGGATAAAGCTTATGAATGGATGGCCCGCAGCGTTACCGGCGAAGGCATTGCCCCGATGACAGACAAGAAAGCGAAAATCCGCTATTATGCGGGTAAACCCGGGCCGGTCTTCGCCTGCAGTGGGACCTATAAAAAGCCCTGCGCCTGGGGAGCGGTGAAGGTAATGCTCGCGTTCAGTAAGCTACCCGTGGAGAAAAGGACACCCCTGATGAATAATGCCATAAAAACGGGGGTCGACTTTCTTTTCAGCAAGGACCCTGCCAAGGCCGATTACCCCATCGGCTACAGCCCAAAGCCTATCGGCAAGCCAAGCGGCAACTGGTGGAAATTCGGCTTCCCCAATTTTATGGTTTCTGATATCCTGCAAAACGCCGAAGCGCTAGCGCGTCTGGGGTATGGTAAAGACCCGCGCCTGGCCAACGCCATCAAGCTGATTAGCGATAAGCAGGACAGCCAGGGGCGCTGGTCGATGGAGTACAGTTATACCGGTAAGACATGGATTGATTTCGGCCCCAAAAAGCAGCCGAACAAGTGGGTGACTCTGCGCGCGTTACGCGTACTGGAAGCAGTGCGTTAGTAAAAAGACCCTGTTATTCTATTCGTATATCTCGCAGTCCCCGGCAATAAAATGGAAGATAGGCCTTACCACGTTCCTGATAATTAACGGCCCGTGCTGTACACCCGCCGGCACAAACGCCGCGAAGCTTCTGGTAACCTTGTGCGTTTCATTATCTATCGTTATCTCTATCTCCGCGCCCAGGTCCTGGATATCGTCGTAGTTAAAGCCGAAGAAGCCGATTAACTCCCCGAAGCTATGGGTATGTGAATCTACCAACTTTATTTCATTTTCGGAACCCGGTACTATCCACTTGGCCTGGCTGTAGAACTCGGCGCCGGGTACGGTATCGGCATCCACCTGGACTATTCTTTTAACAAACCTGGGGTCTACCTTAAGGCGATGCGCCGGGAGTTTCGGACTGGGTTTATCATAATCAACAACATACTTGGCATTTCTCTTTTCCGCCATTTCCGTAACCTCTTTCTTAGATAAAAATAAAGCCGGATTTGAAAAATCTCCAGCCTATTCGTATTTTTGGCCCGACCCTATGGTTAAGTGAAACATGGGGGCATCCATTCGGTGAAACCTTAACGGGCAGTGCATCATCCCGGCGGGAATATAGACCATAAAGCTCTTGGTCAAACGGAATTCTTCGTCTTCGAGCCAGAACTCTATCTCGCCACCGAGGTCGCTAGGGTCATCTACATTGGTCCCGAAATAGCAGAAGAGTTCAATAAAAGCATGAGAATGGGGTTTAATTCCGGGCCCGTCTTTCATTTTTTCCATCATTTCCGGGGTAATCATCCTCTGCCTCTGGCCGGGCATAGAAGACGGCCACTGCCAGGTGCACTCGGCATAGAAGGCGCCCGGGATGACCTCGCCGTCCATCCAGATGACATGCTCCAGCGGCCGGCGGTATCCATCGAGGTATCCCTGCCCGATGGTCTGCGGCCCCTTGAAGCCCGGCATCACCACGCCCTGTTTGAGCTCCGTGCAGATATATTTTCCGTATTTAGATTCTGACATTTACAGGTTCTCCTTTCTCTAATAATATTATAAGCCCTGGCCTCGGAATATGGAAATAATACCAGCCTCGGCACGAGAGGGGAATGGTGGGGAAGGGCGGATTCGAACCACCTACCTCCTGCGTGCGAAGCACTCTTGATAAAAGGTGGAGGCCGCTTGCCCCCTTTCATTGGTTATTATATAACTAGTCTATCCCCTAATCAAAACTACGCAAATTGAAGCTCATATAACACCAATTATACCGGTTATGTCATCCCCATACGATTGATGATAATATAATCTTTATTCATGCTACGATAACGTGATTCAGGTATCGTACTTCCTGCAAAAAACGATTATCTTTCCAGTTCACCAATCACGCCCGTTGTTAATTGACAACGTAGTCTGAATGAAATAAAATATTCGCTGAGATAGTACCAGTGCTATTCAGCACTGGCGAGAGAGATTGTAGCTCGCGGATAGGCTACCAGGTATCAGGACAGTTATGAGCACATTTATTGTATACAGCAGCCTCCAACGTGAAGTTCTTATCGGATGTCCGGATAGTTCAGGAAAAGGACTCACCAATGGAAGGCAATAACGCTGTTCTTCGTCTGGATAAAATCTGCAAAAGATTTGGAGGGCTGGAGGTCCTCATTGACCTGGATATGAGCGTGGAACGGGAAGAGATGGTGGGGTTAATTGGCCCAAATGGTGCTGGCAAATCAACTGTGTTCAATGTCATCACCTCGATCTATAAGCCAGATAGTGGCGATATTTATTTCATGGGGAAGAACATCACCGGCATGCCTCCCCACAAGATATGTCACTTCGGTATTTCCCGCACCTACCAGCTAGTCAAGGCATTCTTGAAGATGACCGTGCTGGAAAACGCCATGCTGGCTTCCGTTTACGGTAAGGCGCATGACAGTGAAGGAGCGCTGAAAAGGGCCGTGGGAACCCTGGAAATTGTTGACCTGGCTAACAAGAAGGATATCCTGGCCTCGCATTTGACCCTGTCTGACCGGCGGCTGCTGGAGATAGCCATGGCCCTGGCATCGATGCCGGCACTGGCGCTACTGGATGAACCGATGGCCGGCCTTACCCCTGTTGAAGTCAACAAACTCATCGAGGTAATCAAAAGGGCCAAGGATGAAAGAAAGTTCTCCATCATGTGGATTGAACACAGGGTAGACGCCATACTTGATTTCTGCGACCGCGTTGTTGTGCTGGATTATGGTGTGAAGATTGCCGATGGCAAACCGGATGATATAGCGAATGACCCTAAGGTTATAGAGGCATACCTTGGCGAACCAGTTGCTTGAAGTTAAAAATATAGACGTCTGGTACGGCGATGTTCAGGTCCTTCGAGAAGTATCGCTCCAGGTGGAAGAAGGCACCATCGTAGCCTTGGTGGGAGCCAACGGCGCCGGCAAGACGACACTGTTGAAGACGATTTCCGGGCTGCTCCAGCCCCGCAAGGGCGAGATATTATTTACCGGTAAACCCCTGCACAATCTTAAACCCCAGGATATCGTTGACCGGGGCATCATCCATGTACCGGAAGGGCGGCGCCTCTTTGCCAGTTTAACCGTCCTGGAGAACCTGAAACTCGGAGCTTACATCAAACGCGCCCGCACTAACTTCGACCAGTCCCTGAAACGCGCTTATGACCTCTTCCCCGTGCTGGAGGAACGTAAAAACCAGAAAGCGGGCACGTTGAGTGGCGGCGAGCAGCAGATGCTCGCTATCGGCCGGGCGATTATGGCCCAGCCGAAGCTCATTATGCTCGATGAGCCTTCCCTCGGGCTCAGTCCCATCCTGGTAAAGACGATATTTGAATTCATCCGCACCCTGAACGAGCAAAAAGCGACGATACTGCTGATAGAACAGAATATCAATCAGACTCTTAAGATTGCCCACCAGGCGTTTGTGTTGAAGATAGGCAAGATTGTCATGAGCGGCCGGGGAGACGAGCTTCTGGCGAACGAGGAAATCCGAAAGGCTTATATCGGGGAGCGTGTGAGAAAACAGTAATGCCAGGACTGAGTTTCGTTCCGCAGGTTATCGTCAACGGTATTCTTTTCGGAAGCATGTATGGCACAGCCGCCATCGGGCTCAGCCTGATCTTCGGCACCATGCGGATTGTTTTTATCGCACAGGGAGCGGTCATTGTCCTTTTCGCCTATTTCTCTTTCTGGTTATTCGACAAGCTAGGTATCGACCCATATTTGTCTCTAATTCCTATTATACTGGTTTCTTTGTTAATCGGCGCGGCATTTTATTATGGCCTTTTCAAGGAGGCGGCCGCTTTAAAGGACAGGATCGGTTCCCTCTTGATCGCTGTGGGACTGATGTTCTTTTTAGAAAATTTCATGACCGTGGTCTGGACCCCTAATCCCAGGGCAGTGGTGACCTCATACGGGTTCTATGCGTTCAACATCTTCGGAATACATCTCACCCTTACCCGGCTGATTGGATTATTGCTGGCCGTTCTGGCGACCGTGGGGGTCTCCACCTTTCTGAGAAAGACCCTTATGGGAACAGCCGTCAGGGCCACTTCAGAGGATGTGGAAGCCAGCACCCTGATGGGAATCAATCCTGACCGGGTCAATGCGGTGACCTTCGCTATCGGCATCGGGCTCGCGGCTATAGCCGGAACCACCATGGCGACAACCTATTCCTTTGACCCTGTTTATGGTTTTGAGTTTGCCATTAAAGCGCTGGTAGCCTTAACCCTGGGGGGTATCGGCAGAGTGTACGGGGCTCTGCTGGGCGGAATTCTCCTGGGGCTCATCGAGCTCCTGGGTACCTTTTTTGTGGGCGCTGGATGGTCTCAAGCCATAGTCTTCGGAGTATTCTTGCTGACTTTGATCTTTAGACCCTACGGCCTCTTCGGGGGACCCAGCGAAAAAGTGTAGGACCTCAAACAAAACATGAAAGATAAAATAGATACATATTTAAAAAAAGATAAGAGAAATATATCTATAATTATCATTGCTCTTGTCATAATAGTTTTTGGCGCGTTACCATTCTATAGTGATGTCGATTCTTTCTTCGCCTATTACCTGTTCCTTTGCCTCCTCTACATCATTCTCGCTCAGGGATGGAATCTCGTAGCGGGATATACGGGGCAGATCAGCCTGGGCACACACGCCTTTTTTGCCCTCGGGGCTTATACAACCGCCATAATCTGGCTCAACGATGTAACCAAAACATGGTATTACTTTGACCCGCTGGTCATGATCATCAGCGGGTTCGTTCCCGCAATTTTCGCTATCTTAATAGGAATCCCGCTGCTATCCCGGCTCCGGGGCGATTACTTTTCTTTCGGTACCCTGGCGGCAGCCGAGGTTCTCAGGATATTGATTTTGAGAGGAGGCACCTTTACACAAGGGGCTATGGGTTTGCGTCTTCCGGCCGAGGGCTTTACAGGAATGGGAATCTATTACTGGACCGCCCTTCTTCTGGCCATTTTAGCGACGGCAGCCGTATATTTCATAACCAGGTCCAGAATCGGGCTGGCTCTCCGGGCCCTCAGTGAAGACGAGACTTCGGCCGCCTCACATGGAGTTCATATCCTGCGGTACAAGGTCCTGGCTTTTGCCATCGGTTCTTTTTTCATGGGGATTTGCGGCAGCCTGTTTGCTTACTACCTGTTCATTGTCAGCCCTCCGGCCGTGATGAACCTTAACTGGATGTTCCTCCCTATTCTTATATGCGTACTGGGGGGCAACGGGACGATTTTCGGTCCCATCATCGGCGCTTTTGTGGTGGGAGCGCTTTTTTCCTATGGAGACGTTTTTGTGGGGCAGGTACACCCGATGCTGTCGGGTATACTTATCATCCTGGTTATGAAGTTCATGCCCACAGGCATCATGGGGCTTAAGGACAGGATATTCGCTCGCCGCTAGGAAATATTTGCGGTACTTTCACATCAGCCAGTTAAAAATTTACCCCCGGCTTTCCTGATTTTTTGAGGATGATTGCCGGGGGTAAACTTATGTTTTACACCTCAAGCATTAAGCTTGGATGGTCAGTCTTACCGCTCATCCCAGGGCGGTATCAATTTGAGGGTCCACACGTCCGGAGATATGGGAAAAACCGGCATGCGTTCTCCTCCCATCCACTGCAGTGCCACCGCCGGGAAAGTAGCTAATCCATTGGTGTCGAAGGCAAGGTCGCCTTCGGTAGTATCTTTGGCCACGAATGTACCACTGTAATAGACATCCCTGACCTTGGCCGAGTCAATCGACCCTGCTTTCTCGATAGCCTGGGCGAGATGCTGGACAAGGGAGTAGAAGTTCCCTATGGTGACCGAGTACTGCGTCGGACCAAATTCGGCTCGATACTTTTCGCCAAGCGCCTTCGAACCCGGAGCCCCTAAAGCCTCCGCCCAGTGCCCGTCGCTGACAATGTAATCAGCGTCTGCGCCAAGGGCTTCACCGAACTCGATGGGCCAGAACCCTTTCGCGCCCCAGATATACTTAAGATTGTAGTTACTCTCTTTTATCTGGCGTATTAGCGTCATGCCGTCGGTCGAACTAATCAAAACGATTAGCGCGTCACAACCAGCCGCCTTCATTCTGAGAATGGACGAGGAGAAGTCCTTAGACCCCTCAATAAATGGCTCGTACAGGGCCAGATTGTAGCCAAATGCCTCCAGAGTTGCCTTAGCTCCCCCTCCAAAGCCATGGCCATCCGGGTTGTCCCCCACCAGGACGCAGAAATTCACCGGCCTCTGGTCTGCGGGAAGTGCATCCAGGACCCCCGCGGCGCTGCCCGCCAGTTCGGCAATAGAAAAGAACGAGTCTACAACCCATG
>JAUWZF010000059.1 GCA_030615475.1 Dehalococcoidales bacterium
CCGCCCGGAAGATAACGTGATTCCTCCCCAGATTAAGGCCGCCGGCATCTACATCAATAACGCCCTGGCCAAAACTGAAGCCGTCGGCAACGGCTTCGACGAGGCTATCATGCTGGCGCCGGACGGGCATGTATCCGAGTGGAGCGGCGAGAATATCTTCCTGATAATAGGCGGTAAGCTGGTCACGCCGGCAACCACCAATAATATCCTCATGGGCATTACCCGCAACACGGTAATAGAGCTGGCCGAAAAAGAGCTGGGGCTGGAGACGATTCACCGGTCAATCGACCGCAGTGAACTATACATGGCCGACGAGTGTTTTCTTACCGGCACCGCCGCCCACCTGACGCCGGTGGCCGAAATAGACCGCCGCAAGATAGGCGACGGCGAAATCGGTGAAATCACCGCCAGGCTACGGGAGATATACGCCAGAGTAATCAGGGGCGACCATCCCAAATACATACACTGGTGCACCCCGATCTATAAGAAATAGTCTCAGGCTACCTGCCTGACGACGGCGATTACTCTACCCTGAATCTCGACATCATCAGGGTCAGCATAGAGAGGTTTCATCTGTTCGTTGGCCGGCTGTAGTCGGATTCGGTTGGATTCCACATAGACCTTCTTCAGGGTAGCCTCTTTTTCACCCTTGAGCCATACGGCGGCCATTTCGCCATTCTCCACGGCGCTGACGTGCTGCATCAGGACGATATCGCCGTCATTAATCAGGGCATCCACCATGGACATGCCCTTTACCTTTAGCGCGTAGATATTTTCTCGACCGCGGGTAAGCTCACGCGGCACTTCCATGGTCTCCGAGACCGCAGCAACGTCCCAGGTATCGGGAGTCGGCACCGGAATCGGCTCGCCAGCGGCAATCATACCGATAACAGGCACCGGCACCAGTGAGTCGGAAGTCGGTGTTCGGGTGCGCAGCTTGATACCACGTGACACATCGGCATCTCGCTCGATATGGCCCCGACTCTTCAGTATATTCAGATTGTAGTCCACCACTGACGTTGAGCTGATACCGCACGCGGCCTGGATATCCCGAATGGATGGCGGATAACCCTTATCGGAGAGAAAACGCTCGATAAAGTTGATGATACGCCTTTGTTTATCAGACATCTTTTTCATGCTGTCTCCCGAAACCGGCGACTTATATAGCGAACACCTGTTCTATAATTACTATATAATAAAGTTTTATCCCTGTCAACCATCCAGATTTCCCGGGGAAAAAGATAATATCCGGTCTCACGGGCATAAAGCTCGGTATACGGATACAGCCCGACATGATATAATCAGAAACAGAAGCCCTCACACTTACGGTATTACTGCCTGCCAGCATAAATCATGCTAATAAATCTTGCGAAACCATGAAAAGTAAGGTCATGCTCAAAGCTGAAGAGGTACACTCGTTAGAGATTTCAGAAGTAACCAAGTCTTTTAACCACACCAGGGTAGTCGACGGTATCTCCTTTGATGTAGAGCCGGGTGAGATATTCGGACTAATCGGCCCCAATGGAGCCGGCAAAACAACCACAATCAGGATGATTATGGATATCATCAGGCCTGATGCCGGCCGGATAAAGGTCTTCGGTGAAAGCCTGAGTGAGCGCACCAAGGACAGCATCGGCTATCTCCCTGAGGAGCGCGGACTGTATAAAAAATTATCCGTACTCCAATCGCTACTTTACATCGCTTCCCTCAAGGGTGTTGGAAGCCAGCAGGCACAGAGTAGAGCCAGTGAATTACTGGAACGGGTCGGCATGCTGGCCCACAAGAACAAAAAAAACGAGGAATTAAGCCGGGGCATGAGTCAAATCGTCCAGTTCCTGACGGCCATTATTCACGAACCCAGGCTAATAATTCTGGATGAACCTTTTGCTAATCTGGACCCGATAAACACGGAGCTTATCAAGGAAATAATTTTCGAGCAACGGGGGCAGGAAAAATCGATTATCCTGAGCACCCATCGCATGAATGAGATAGAGGAGCTCTGCGACCGCGTCTTCATGATAAATAAGGGACGCGGCGTCCTGTACGGGGAACTCTCTGAAATCAAGTCCAGGTACCGGAGGAATTCTGTCTTTCTGGAGTATGAAGGGGAACTCGGGGAGCTTAAGGGAATAGCTTCGCGGCGGGACCATCGCGGTTCCACCGAGCTTATCCTGGATAAAACAACCACTCCCCGGGCCGTCCTGGAAGAGCTGATGCGCCGCGGCTTAAAAATCAACCGGTACGAAGTCTCCACCCCTCCCCTGAACGATATCTTCCTCCAGGTGGTCGGTGAAGCCAGTGAATAAAACCTACTTAATATTCCGCCACGAATTTCTGAATACGGTCAAAAGAACCGGATTCATCATCCTGACCCTCGCCCTGCCGGTACTGGGCTTTCTGGGAATAGGGGTTTACCAGCTTGTAACTAGCATTATAGAGCCCCCGGTAGCCGAAGAGGTAACAATTGGATACGTAGATGATTCCGGGGAATTCGACCGGTATACCCGCCAAGGCTATATAACTTTGCTTCGCTTTGATACGCCGGATGAAGCCACGCAAGCGCTGGTCAAAGGCGATATTGAAGAGTATATTATCGTGCCGTCGGATTATTCATCAACCGGAGTGATTAGCCGTTACACCCTGGAGAAACAGGTGGAAACTCCCCCCTCCATCTACAGCGCGATTAAAAAGTTTATCACTTACAATCTCTTAGCAGAGAAAGTACCTCTGGACATCGTAAATCTGGTAGAATCACCCCTGGCTCTGGTTACCACCAGGCTTACGGAAACCGGTGCAGTAGCCCCGGAGCAAGGAGGCTACGGGAATGTTATCATCCCCGGGATTTTCAGCTTCCTGCTGGCATTCTCCATTATTTTCTCTTCCAATTATATGCTTTCCGGACTAGTGGAAGAGAAAGAGGACCGTCTTATCGAGGTATTGTTGTCATCCGTGTCCGCCCGTCAGTTACTCACCGGAAAGATTCTGGCGCTGGGCGCCGCCGGACTGATACAGGTAGCCATCTGGCTTGCTTCGTTGCCACTCCTATTAAGCCTAGTCTCATCTACCCTCGGGGGCTTTTTCAGCACGATACAGCTACCGGGCAATTTCATCGTTCTGGGAATAGTCTATTTCGTCCTGGGTTATCTATTATTCGTCGTCATTGCGGCAGGTGTCGGCGCCATCAGCACCAATACCCGGGAAGGCTCCCAACTGATCACCATTTTTACGCTCCCCATATTCATACCCCTCTGGTTCAGCTCTTTACTCTTCATCTTCCCAGACAGCCCGATCTGGGTATTTCTCGCCATTTTCCCGATTACGGCCCCGGTAGAAGTTATGCTAAGGCTGGGCGTGACAGACGTTCCGACCTGGCAACTGGCCGCCAGCATCTTTACGATGGTAGTATCTATAGTCGGGGTATTGCTGATAACCATCAGGGTATTCCGGACATACCTGCTGATGTACGGGAAAAGACCGGGCCTAGGTAAAGTGCTCAGCATGGCGTTAAAGGGATAGCCTGGCTCAGAAATAATTGAAAACCGGAATTCTCCGGTGGTGCCGTCGTTCCACCAACCCTATCCGCCGTCTATACCGTCACAGACGGCACCCTGCTGCCCGGCAGCCATGTTCTCCAACGCCAGCTTGTCCATCTCAAGCTGTACCGGGATGGGGTAATCACCGGTGAAACAGGCCAGGCAGAAATTTTCCCTGGGCAGGTCCACCGCTTTAATCAGTCCCTCGATGCTCAGGTAGCCCAGCGAATCGGCGCCGATAAACTCGCAGATTTCCGGAATACTCTTCTGGGCCGCGATAAGCTCCCGACGCGTCGCCATATCCACGCCGAAAAAGCACGGATATTTAATCGGCGGCGCGCAGATACGCATATGAATCTCTTTGGCGCCCGCTTTCCGTAATATCTTCACCACGCTGGGCGTCGTCGTGCCGCGCACGATGCTGTCGTCGACGACCACCAGGCGCTCACCGTCCAGTACCTGGGGCAAGGGATTGAATTTCAGCTTGACACCGAGGTCTCTGATACGCTGGTCGGGTTCGATAAAGGTACGTCCGATGTACCTGTTTTTAATCAGTCCCTCGACAACAGGAATGCCGGACTCATGGGCAAAACCCGTACCGGCCGACGTGGCCGAATCGGGCACGCCCATAACGAGATCGGCATCAACCGGATACTCCCGGGCCAGCCCCGCCCCCATAGCCTGCCGCGCCGGGTAGAGCAGCCGCCCGTTAATCACGCTATCGGGACGGGCGAAGTAGATATACTCAAAAATGCACGCCCCTTTTCTATGCGATTCACCGGGATAGCTCTCCAGGCCGTTCTCGTCGATAGCAACTACCTCACCGGGTTCAATCTCCCTGACAAAATCAGCGCCGATGTGGTCCAGCGCGCAGGTCTCGGAGGCGACCACCCAGCCGCTATCAACGCTACCCAGGCACAGAGGCCGCACCCCGAACGGGTCACGGACCGCAAACAGCTCTCGCGGCGTCAATATGACCAGTGAATAAGCGCCCTGAAGTCGCCGCATGGCATGCTTTATCTTCTCTACCCAGCTTTTACCTGGAGAGGAAAGGACAAGGTTGGCGATAACCTCGGTATCCGTGGTGCCGCGGAACGTATACCCCTGGCCGGCAAGCTCTTCATAGAGGCGAGTGGCGTTAATGATATTACCGTTATGGGCGATAGCAATGGTACTGGTCTCGTTACTGACCACAATTGGTTGAGCATTGGCTGCCCGACTTGAACCCGCTGTGGAATAGCGGTTATGCCCGATGGCGATATGGCCGGTAAGGTGACTCAGTGATTCTTCATCGAATACATAGGCCACACGTCCCATATCGGTAAAAACCCTGATTTTTTTGCCATCGGCCGTGGCAATGCCGGAGCTTTCCTGGCCGCGGTGCTGGAGTGCAAAGAGGGCAAAAAATGTGAGACGGGCTACATCCTCATCCGGGGAATAAACAGCAAAAACGCCACAAGACTCGTGCAAGATTAACCCGCCTTTAAGTTCGTCTTGACTAATCCTCTGTTTATATTATAGCTTATCTACAGCTTGCCGGTCAATTCATCATGAGCCAGCCCACGGCGACTTCAACCAGTCCAGAATAACACCAATCGCCCTGTCCTCCCGCCGCAGCTTGTGACCGGCCCCATCGATAACGACCAGCTTCTTTGGATTCCCGGATTTCTCGTGGAGACTATGGGCATGGTCAACAGGCAGGAAAAGCTGCCCGACGATGGAAATGCCGTCGACCTGCAGAACAACGAAATCTTTGTACACGCGTAATCCTATCAAGACCACGAAAAAGGGGCAGAAGTATATGAAAACTAGATATGTCTGCCTACGGACTTGGCAATAGTCCGCAGTTCTTCCATGAGACGGGCGAAATCCGAGAGCGAAAGCGACTGCAGGCCATCGACGAGGGCTTCCTTGGGATTGGGGTGGACTTCGATGAGAAGCCCGTCGGCACCGGCGGCCACGGCCGCCTTGGCGATGGCCGGAACGAGTGAATAGTGTCCGGCGGCATGGCTGGGATCGACGATGACCGGCAGGTGGCTGCTCTTTTTCAGCACCGGAATTGCGGAGATATCCAGTGAAAAGCGGATGCTATCCTCGAACGTCCTGATACCGCGCTCACAGAGAATAACCTGGTTATTCCCCTCCGCCAGAAGGTAATCGGCGGCGGTAAGCCACTCCGTAATGGTACAGGAGAAGCCGCGTTTCAGTACCGCGGGGCAGCGGCTCTTGCCGGCATTGGTCAGCAAAGGATAGTTCTGCATGTTACGCGAGCCAATCTGAAGCATATCCGCATAGGAGGCCACCAGCTCCACGTCGTGGGGGTCTACCACCTCGGTGACCACCGGCATCCCGAACTCTTCCCTGGCTCTGGCCAGTAGTTCCAGTCCCTTTTTCTGCATGCCCTGGAAGCTGAACGGAGACGTGCGCGGCTTGAAGGCGCCGCCGCGCAGGATGCTGGCCCCGGCCTTTTTCACGGCTGCGGCCGCCTGCATAAGCTGGTCTTCATTCTCCACGGCGCAGGGACCGGCGATAACGACAATACGTTCTCCCCCGATTTTCACCCCACCACAATCAACCAGGGTATCCCGGGGGTTGAACTCCCGGGAGGCGAGCTTGTAGGGCTTCATAATGCGGGTGACGCTCTCGACGCCGGGCAGCACGGCAAAGATATCGGTGGGTATCTGGCCGGTATTGCTCCCCAGAAGGGCTACGACCGTTTTATCCGTGCCCAGGTTCAACTGGACGCCGAGTTCCAGCGACTTCGCCTTCTGTATAACGTCGTCGACCTCCTGCTTGCTGGCGCCCGTTTTCATCAAAACTATCATGGTCTTTTACGCTCGCTCCTTTTCGAGTAAACGACTCCCCGCTTCAATCCACCTTTATGATAATACTAGAGCCGTGACGGGGCGTCAAGAGAGGAGAATTTAATTTTAAGAAATCCACCCCCTCGGTCCCCCTCCTTTAGCAAAGGAGGGGGAGGAAAAAGGAAGAGGGGCTGACGTGCCTCTACGCGGGATACTCCCCTCGTGGGGTGGGGAGAAAAAGAACCGAGGGGGAGATGAGAGAGGAGATTAGACTATTCTATAATAATAAATCGTTTAGCGCAGGACAATACGAATATAAGATATGCAGAGTAAAACACCATATACTGTCAATCCTACCGGAATGCCTACTATCCACTTAATTGCATCTTTATTTTGAATGAGCAGAT
>JAUWZF010000098.1 GCA_030615475.1 Dehalococcoidales bacterium
AAGCGAGGGTGGGTGGGTGGGAAAAGATAACAGCGAGGGGGGTATGGGGTATGGATTCTCGGGTCAAGCCTTCAGGCTGAATCAGGCTGAAGGCCGAGAATGACATTATTTTACTCGTAAATGTTATAATGGGAAAAGCACTATTGTTTCTAGGGAGTAACCGTGCTCGCAGCTTTAGGCACTGTTGTCATAACTTCACTATCGGGCGTAATGATGCCGGGGCCCATGTTCGCCGTGACCTTGGCCAAGAGCCTGAAATCGCCATGGGCCGGCGTGTGGGTATCCCTGGGCCACGCCGTTATCGAGGTGCCCGTGATACTGCTCGTCTACTTCGGCCTGGCGCAGTTCTTCCAGAAAGATATCGTACAGCTGGTACTCGGCGTACTCGGCGGAGGCATGATTGCCTGGATGGGCGTCGGGCTTTTCCGTGCCCGCCGGAAACTGGCCAGAGAGGGTAAGGACACGACCTATAATGCCTTCGTCGCCGGCATCATCATGAGCGGTCTCAATCCGTTCTTCTTGGTGTGGTGGGTGACGGTAGGCAGCCTGCTCCTGATGACCTTCCTCGATGCGGTCGGTACCTCGGGCCTGATTCTCTTCATCGTCGTGCACTGGCTGTGCGACCTCGTCTGGCTCTCGCTGGTTTCATTCACCGTCTACCGGACACACTCGTTCTGGGGACAGCGGGTGCAGGAGTGGATCTTCATCGTCCTTAGCGTGGTTCTATTCGGCTTCGGGGGGCAGTTCATCGTCAAGGGGATTATTGGCTATGTGCAGGCGGGGGCTTAGAAGCCCCCTGAGATTATTTTGTACCCCACCCCCATCCCCTGTTCCAAGTTATCTATTCCCACCCGCGCCGCCCTCGCGGCATCGGTTGCTTATCCCGTAAGTATATGCCCGCTACCCCTTACGGTCCTCGCACTCGAGGTCGCAAGCGTCGCAGTTATCGTCGCAGGGCTCCACGTGTATCGTCACATCCGTGCGGATGAGTCGGACCTTTATATCCTTCTCTAAATGGTCGCACATATCGTGGGCTTCTTCGATGCTGACGTGCTTGGGCATGACCAGGTGCAGGTCGATGTACCGCTGGTTGCCGGCCTTGCGCGTGCGCAGCTTGTGAAAGCTGACTACCTCTCCCTTGAAGTGCTCCGTGATGGCCGCCCTGATGTTGTTCTCCTCATTCTCCGGCAGCTTCACGTCCACCAGTCCCCCGAAGGAGTTCCTCAGCACGTCAAAAGCCACTTTCAGAATAAATAAAGCGACCAGTCCGGCCAAGATGGAGTCGATGACGCTGAGTCCGGTTATGCGAACCACGATAAGCCCGATGAATACCGCGGCGGCGGAATAGACATCGGCGGCGATGTTGCGAGCATTGGCCTCCAGAGCCATCGAGTCTTCTTTTTTAGCTACCCTGAGCAGGTAGCGGGAGAGGAAGATGCTGGCGATGATGGAGACCGCCATCACCCCGATAGCGGCTTCGGTCATTTCCAGGGCGGCGTGGGTCTGTATGCGGCGCACCGCCGAGTAGATGATGGAACCCCCGGCGAGAAATATCAGTATCGCCTGTATGATGGCGGCAACGTTCTCCGCCTTGCCGTGGCCGAAGGGGTGTTCCTTGTCAGCCGGCCTGGCGGCAATGTGGATGGCCAGGAAGGTAACGCTGACCGCAAAAAGGTCGAGGAAACTGTCAACCGCCTGTGCCAGAACACTCAGGCTGCCGGTGATAACGCCCACGACAACTTTGAGCACTATCAGGCCAACGACGATAATTATGGAGAGCTTGGCTGCACCGCTTCTGCCGGAAAACATTGCTTTTCCCTGCTTTTAAGCTTTTTTAACGGAAGGCTTGCGCCATGGAATAAATCTGCCCCACTCGCCCTTGTCCCACACTACGAGGAGTGAAGGGGCAATACATACGGAGCTGAAGGTGCCGGCGATGACACCGATGATAAGGACGACGACGAAATTCTGGATGGTTGCCCCGACAAAGAGCAATAGCGCCAGGACGACGATTAGCGTGGTCAGGCTGGTATTCACGGAGCGGCTCAGGGTCTCCACCAGACTGTTATTCACCACGGCTTCGAAGTTGCTGCCGATTCCCTTGGTCAGGTTCTCCCGTATTCTATCGAAGACAACCACGGTGTTATTGACACTGTAGCCGATAACAGCCAGGAGACCGGTGATAAACATGAGGTTAATCTCCCAGCCCAGTATCGCCCCGAGAATGGAGAAGATTCCCATGGCAATCAGGGCATCGTGCACCAGGGCTACAATTGCGCATGCTCCGTAATGGAGAGGTCTGGGCATGCGGCGGAAGGCCCAGGTAACGTAGAGCAGTATGCCGACAGCCGCTATGACTATGGCAATGGCGGCATTACTCACCGTTTCCGAAGCAATCTGGGGAGAGACCGAGGAAAATTGCGCCTCCGTTACCTCCCCGAAGCGCTCGGATAGAGAATCCTCTAACTGCGCCTTTTCACTGTCGCTTAGTTCATGCGTGCGGATTAAGAACTGTCCTTCACCGGCGCTTTGTATAATGGCGTCGGTATAGCCCAGACTGCCCATCTCCTCTTTGAACAGGTCGTACTCTACCGGCTCTTCGAATTTTACCGTCAGCATGGAGCCGCTGCTGAATTCAATCCCGGAGGGCAGGCCGGCGCTCAGCAGCGAAATAATGCCGACGAGAATTACTATCCCGGAAATCAGGAAGAACCGGAATCTTTTACCGATTATATCAAACATTATTTCTTACCCCTGTCTATACTGAACAGCACTGTTCTCCTGCCCAGAGGACTATGGAGAAACAGGCGTAGCAGTGTACGCGTAACCATAATTGCCGTAAACATGCTTATTATCACGCCGATGCCTAAAGTGAGGGCGAAGCCCATGACCGGCGCGCTGACAACAATGCTGCTGCCGAGCCAGAAAAGGATAATACATACGATTATCGTGGTGACATTACTGTCCCTGATGGCTGACCAGGCGCGGTTGAAGCCGGCTTCTATGGCGGCGCCCAGCGTCCGCCCCATTCTCAGCTCTTCCTTCATCCTCTCGAAGATGAGTATATTGGCGTCAACGGCCATGCCGATAGATAAGATGAAGCCGCCCAGTCCCGCCAGCGTGAGCGTAATCGGTATCAGCTTAAACAGCGCCAGAACCAGCGTCCCGTAAAATACCAGGGCCAGACTGGCCAGGAAGCCGGGCAGGCGGTAGTAGGCAATCATGAACAGCATGACCAGCACGATGCCGATGAGGCCGGCCATCCAGCTCATCTGGATAAAATTGGCCCCCAGCGTGGCCGAGACCTTCTCCTGATAAAGCGGCGGCTGCTTTAACGGCATGGGCAGAGCGCCTGATTTAAGCAGGTTAGCCAGCTCTTCTACTTCTACGCGGGTGAATGTGCCGGTGATAACACCGCTGCCGTGGTAGGCAGGCTCGTTGATTCTGGGAGACGAAAGGAGAGTGCTGTCCAGGAATATACCCAGGAGATGCTGCGGTGAATAGTCCTGTTCAGGACTGTATAAGCGCTTGGCAACCTGGTCAAAAATTACGCCCCCTTCGCTGTTCCATTCAATGCTGACCTGCGGTCTGGGGGCAACACCGCTCTGGTCAAGGGAGGGGAAAGAATCAGCCAGGAATTCGCCGGTAAGGGCGGTGCCGTCATCACCTCTGGCGGAAATCCAGGATAGGCCGCTTTCGAATTCCTTTAATGTCTCTTTATCAACCGGATTACCTGCCGCGTCTGTAAGCCTGATACCGGTATCATCACTTACCAGGAAGGCTACAGTTTTGTGTTTTAAATTTCCCTCTTCGTCTCTCGAGCTTGCGACGAAGATTCGGTCGCCGGTCTCTCGCTTATCAAAAAACTGTAGCTGAGTCTGTTCCAGGTAATCACCGAGGGTAACGGGTTTTCTCTCCTCGGTTAATTCCACTTCTCTGAACTCGAGGAAGCCGGTCTGCTCGACCAGGCTCTTGGCGGCATCGAGCTCGGTGAACCCCGGCAGCTGTATCAGTATGCGGTCGTCTCCCATCTGCTGGATTACCGGCTCGGCGACGCCGTATTTGTCGATACGTTTTTGAATGGTTGTCACAGTCCGGCTCATATTCCTGGCCAATTCGGTAGCATTCTCAGTGGCATCAGCCTGATACACGAGGTGCACGCCCCCGATGAGGTCGAGACCGAGGTGCAGTCCCTTCCTGCCGAGTTTCTCTGCGTCTATAGGTAGTATGGCCCACAGGGCAAAGCCGAAGATTATCAGTATCAGCAGTAGTGAAATGGCGTTTTTTCTGGTCATTTTTCTCCCTGAGACGGTTCACTACGGAGTGTTTGAGTCTGATTATTCAATAAATGCCCAATGTAATCGAGGGCCTGTTGTCTGGTGGTCACTTCTCCGGCGGCCTGCGCTTCCCGCAGGGCTTCCAGCAGTTCGCCGACCCTGGGGCCGGGACTCAGCCCGAAGGTTTTCATCACGTCATGTCCGTCAATCAGTTTGAGTGGTGCGGACAGGCTTTCCTCTTCAAAGTGTCTGGCCAGCACGTACCCGGTCATCTGCGTGTGCTCCAGCCACTGGCGCGGGTCCAGGGAATGGCCTCTGGTGGCCAGGTGGTCGGCCAGGCACAGGAAAAGCAGGTCGATACCCGCCTCGCCGGTATCGCGGAAGTAGCGGTAAATAGCCCGGCGGGTGGGAATACCTTCATGGCTCATCTGGGTTGGCCTCATATGATATTTAATCAGGAGTTCTACCAGCTTAATCTCCCGGTTGCTGAACCTCAGCCTTTCCATGATGGCGGCGGCGGTAGCGGCACCTTCCTGCTGGTGTCCCAGAAAACGCGCCCGGCCGTCATCATCGATGATTCTGGTCTGGGGCTTGGCGATGTCATGGAGTAGCGCCGTCAGTTTGAGCAGTGACCTTCCCGTGCTGCCGCGGCTTATTTCCCGGTCGAAGTGCCGTCTCAGTTCCGGCGACCACGGTACCGGGGTCAGGACATCTTCGCCGGCATATTCCCAGTCCCCTTCCCTGAGCACGAACTCAACGGCCGCCACGGTCTGGATGGAGTGGTCGAAAACGTCCCAGACATGCACCTTGGGCTGGTCGACACCCCGGGCCGGGTTCAACTCCGGTATCAGGGCGGTGAGCAGTCCCAGCTCGTCCAGGTAGGCCAGTCGCTGTCCGGCGCCGGGTATTGCCAGCAGCCGCAGCAGCTCCTCTCTGACCCGCTCGCCGGCGACGTCCGTGATGAGTCGGCAGTCGTGG
>JAUWZF010000033.1 GCA_030615475.1 Dehalococcoidales bacterium
TCACGACCGTCCACGTGCAAGTTCAACTGGGCTTCGGTGGGTAAATTGGAACGCTCAAAGCAGTTTTTACCCGAAAGCTGACAGGTGAGGATAATCCCTTCCAGCGAGCGCGCTCCGTGTTTATACTCCCCCGTCAGTAAAAGAGCCCGCAGTACACCATCATCAATGTCCATGACTTTTTTACCGCCGGAATTGTGCAACAGCTGCGGCGCGTGACGTTCCAGCAGGGAACGCAGGAGAATGGCGCGCCGAATTATATAGTAAGGGTCCTCAGCCAGATTGTTCCCCTGGCAGTTCGGGCCGAGTATGTTAAGAAATCCCCTCAGCCGACTGATGAAATCCGGCAATTTTTTGTTCTGGTACTCTCCCTCGTCGAGCTTTGCCGCAAAAGCCTCCATGTTGTGGCCGGTGCTACCGGCAAAAACGAAAATACTCTTCCCGATGGGATGGATTATCTGACCTTCCTGGTACTCGCCATCCTGCATGGGCGCCAGAAAATAGCGTAACCAGCCTAACGGCTGTCCATCCAGTGTGGTATCGAACTCGTCCCAGAAAACCAGGGGAATTTTACCCGATAGGGCCTTATCGCGCACCTGGTGGAAGGCATCAAGTAAATCCTCGGGTCCGCCCAATTGAGATATATTAAACGCTAACGTATCAATTTCCCCGGGTTTTACCGAGTCCGCCAACTGCTTGACGGCAAAGGACTTGCCCGACCCCGGCGGTCCGAATACGGCTATGGAAAGAGGCGTCCTCTGCGGCTGACGGTAAAACTCCCTAATCAGGTTGCCGATGCAGTTAAGGGCTTCAATCTCCTTGCGGTCCACCGTCACCAGCTTCCCATAGCGCCCAACCGGTACCGCGGAAAGCGCCAACTCCAGACCCTCGCGGACAATCTTTCCGGCAATATGCTCCAGTGAACCCAGCTCTTGTGTTTCCAGTATCGTCCACAGGCGCGTTGAACCTTCGGGGGCGGCGCCATCAATGCTGATAGATAGCTTCTCCGCGGGACTGCTCACCGGAACAGTGGCCAGACAACTTCGCCTTTCCGCTATTTTTTTGGCGATGCTTGATATGGGAAAGGCAACCGACTTATTCTCCAGGTCAGTCCCGGCGCTACCATAGCCTTCTATATGGAGATGCCTCATGGCACTGATACCGGCCTGTATGCCGCCGTGCAGGTCCGGTTTCGATGCACCGGCCACCATCTCCCAGGCGATTCCTGCCGCCAGGCAGGATGTATAGCCAATCATACCGCCCGGATAGTGCCTGCACCATTCACCTTCCATCGTGCCAGGGTCGAAGAACAGGGTGGCTTCCAGCGTACCCCCGCTCTTTCTTGAAAGAAGCATCGCGCCGGCCGTATCAAAGGAGATGATAGTGTGCGCAAACGCTGCCAGCCCGCTTATCCGGGGATTATACATCAACTCCCACACCAGGTCCTGCGCCGTCCGCTCCCAGGAAATTTCGCGACTTACATGAACCTCGGGATGGTGGCGCAGGTCATTGGCCGTAATAAGTGCCACAACACGCTCAGAATGATTCCTTTGCAGGCAATTCCACAGGTCGCCTGTTGCCAGGGGTGGTACTATCTTGAGCAGTATCCACGGCCTGGCTGTCCGACTCGACAGTGCTTTAGGCCAGCGTTCCGGGTGGTCACGAAACCCCAGATTGGCATCGTCCAAGACAATCAGGGCCGGCGTACCACCACCGGATTCATTTTTCTCATTACCGGTTGCCTCCGCTTCGGTACCTGCCCTGTGTATACCCAGGAACTCGGCTACCCGCCAGACCTTTTGATCACGTGCCGTGCGACTATCCACCTCGAAAGGCGCCCAGAGGGCGTAGGCGTGATGGAATCGCCGGTCACCCGGACCAATCTGGCCGACGGGCTCTGACATCTTCAGTACTTCAATAGCGGTTTGCTTCGACTGGTTACTGGCATCAGCGACAGCTTCTATAAGGTCGGCCAGCAGTGCGTCCCCACCCCTCTGGTAGAAAGCATGGGACAGGTTGTCCGCGCTCCAGACATTTGTGGGGCTGTCCATCCGCTGTACCCGGGCAATATTCCAGTCTATGGTGACATCCCCGGCGATAATAATGCTCTTCCTGCGACTCGGCTTATTCATCGGCACCCCCCCCCTCATTTCACAAAATACCCGCTATAGCGATAAGGCGTTCATAGCAGAGCTTGTTCACTTATTAACAATCGCCCCGGCTAGGGGAACTTACGGGACTGATTTTAATCCCCGGTGAGATAGTTGTCAATGTTTCCAAGCATGAAGTTCAGGAGGACGAAAGCTTTCTCAGCCCGTTAGCATCATTATAGCCTCTTTGTATCGGTTTGTCAGTATTGCATTAAATATCAATTCGTTTATAATAGAGAATAACATCTAAATAAGCAAGGAAGCGCCGATATCAAAAAGGAGTATATAGCCACTATCCTGGCCACCCTGTTAGGTATCTTCGGTTTTCTGGGAACGGGGCACCTCTATGCCGACAGAATCGGCCGGGGAATTACCCTGCTCATCGGGGGGTGGGTGATAATCGTAGTCGGTTGCCTGCTCATGGTCTTCTATAGTATGAGCGGCATGGTCATCCCGCCACCGGGCTACCCCGAACAAGAACCACCGGCTATCGGCCTGGTTTTCGGGTTAGTTTCTATTGTCTTTTTCCTGGGGTATGGCGTCCTCTGGATATGGCAAATTATTAACGCCAGGGCAGCCTGCCGTAAACATAATAAGCAGATATCCTGACGGCCTGCGGGGAAGGTTAAAATCAAGATGAGACAATTATTTGGCAGATATAAATGGCTCTTAATCGGGCTGATATGGGCTGTGGTAATAGCCCTGGGGTATGTCGGCTTCTACAAGCATTTTGCCGCCTCCGGCGAAACGCGCTCCGTCTGGGACACCCTGTATCCCTCCCTGCAGTTGTTTGTCATGGAATACAACCTGGTGGGGGCGCCGGGCAGCTGGGAACTACAGGTGGCCAGGTTTCTGGCGCCGCTGATGGCCGTTTATACGGTCATACAGGCAGCCGCCAGCATTTTCCAGGAACAGATACAGCTGCTCAGATTGCGCTTCCTGAAAAACCACATAGTAATTTGCGGACTGGGCCGCAAGGGTTATCTCCTTTCCCGGGCTTTCCGCAGGCGGGGAGAGCGGGTTATCGTAATTGAACAGTACACGGCTAACGAATTCCTGGAACAGTGCCGACAGGAAGGCGTCACCGTACTATCGGGGAACGCGACCGATTCGTCACTGCTGCGCCAGGCACGGGTAAACAGGGCTAAATACGTCATTTCCGTATGCGGCAGCGATGGCGCCAACGCCGAAATCTCCGTAAACACCCACAAGCTGGCTGCCGCCCGCAAAGGAAAGGCACTTTCCTGCCTTGTTCACATGGTTGACCTCCAGCTATACAACCTGCTCCGGGAGCGGGAAATGGCGACGGGAGAAATAGATACCTTCAGGCTGGAATTTTTCAATGTATTTGAGAGCGGCTCCAGGGTGCTCCTGCAGGAATACCCTCCCTTCGACACAGCCGCCGAAGCTCACGGTCGGCGACCCCATATCGCCGTAGTCGGTATCGGGCGATTTGGTGAAAGCACCGTGGTAAATGCTGCCAGAACATGGTGGGAGAGCCATGCTAAAGACGCTGACCAACTCCGTATTACGATAATCGACCGGCAGGCGGTAATAAAGAAGGAATCGCTCTGCCTGCGATATCCCCAGTTAGAAGAGGCCTGCGAACTGGTAACCGAACAGATTGATATTAAAGGGCCTGATTTCGAACGGGCCGATTTTCTCTTCGATGACCGGGGAAATCCCTGTGTCACTATGGTTTATGTTTGCCTTGATGATGATTCCCAGGCCTTAAGTGCCGCCCTGACCTTGCACAATCGGCTCCGCTCACTGGAAGTCCCCATAGTAGTGCGCATGACACATGAAGCTGGCCTGGCCACCCTGCTCCGCGAAAGAGATGTAGCCCACGACAGCTTTGTTAACCTGCATCCGTTCGGACTTTTCGACCGGACATGCACTCCTGAGCTGATATCCGGGTGTACCTACGAAATCCTGGCGAGCGCCGTTCATAAACAATACATCGCGAATGAAACAAGAAAAGGCTCCACGCCCGAGACGAATCCATCTATGGTACCCTGGGAGGAACTGCCGGAAAGCATCCGGGAATCGAACCGAAATCAGGTCGAGCATATTCGCGTCAAGCTGGAGGCCATCGGCTGTGACATTACCATTACCAATGAGTGGGATGTACCGCCATTCCAGTTCACACCCGAAGAACTGGAACTGATGTCGCAGATGGAACATGTGCGTTTTGTGACGGAACGTTTGAAACAGGGGTTTACCTACGCCCCCTCCAAGGACCTGAAAAAGAAGACGAGCCCCACCCTGGTAGCCTGGGAACGACTGCCCGAAGAAGAGAAGGAAAAAGACCGGGAAACCGTGCGTCAAATTTCCGGGCTTCTGGCCAGAACGCGTTTCCGGATTTACCGATTCCGCAAACAGCTTACATTAAAAGGCCCCGCTCCCTAAGCGCGCCGCGCCCTCCGAAGAATAACGGTGGCCACCACGGCAACCACAAGTACGCCGGCAATGATACCTGCAATGACCAGAGCCGGGTTCCCTTTTTCTAATACAATGATGGTAATATCCTCGGAATCGGTCAGGGCGCCGTCGGACACCTCGAAGCGGACACCGGGGTAAATGCCGTCAGCATCCGGAGTCCAGGAGAAAGTCCGGCTATTCGCGTTGAATTCAGCTCCCATCGGTAGGTTTCCCGCCGAGTAGGTAAGGTCATCATCATTGGCATCAGTTGCCGAGAGGGTAAAGCGGAGCATTTCGTCCTCGTTGACCTCTTTATCTCCAATGGCGGCCAGCACCGGCGGTTTGTTGACCTTGCGCACGGTAATGGTAATATCCTCGGAATCGGTCAGAACACCGTCGGACACCTCGAAGTAGACACCTCGGTGGGCGCCCGGAGTATCCGGAGTCCAGGAGAAAGTCCGGCTATTCGCGTTGAATTCAGCTCCCATCGGTAGGTTTCCCGCCGAGTAGGTGAGGTGATCATCATTGGCATCAGTCGCCGAGAGGGTGAAGCGGAGCATTTCGTCCTCGTTGACCTCCTTATCACCTATGGCGGCCAGTACCGGCGGTCTGTTGACCTTGCGCACGGTAATGGTAATATCCTCGGAATCGGTCAGGGTGCCGTCGGACACCTCGAAGCGGATACCGGGGTAGATGCCCGGTGCTTCCGGAGTCCAGGAGAAAGTCCGGCCATTCGCGTTGAATTTAGCTCCCACCGGCAGATTTTTCGCCGAGTAGGTGAGGTCATCATCATTATCATCAGTCGCCGAGAGGGTAAAGCGGAGCATCTCGTCCTCGTTGACCTCCTTATCGCCGATAAGGGCCAGTACCGGCGGTCGGGGTTGGAAAAGAGGTAAGTGTTCGTCGGCGGTTACCTCATAGCCGAGAATGGGCGTTTCTACCTGCCCCTTAGGAAACCAGCCAAACGGATTGGTATTACCCGTAGCTTCGAGCCATATCCACCCCCGGTCACCACTAAGTGTAAAGACCTCATTAGCCCTTTCATACTCGGGCATATAGAGTACAACAGCCAGGTGGCCGGGGCTGAGGGTAATCCCGGCCCGGTAGCCCGCCCCCAGATACATTACCACCAGAAGAAGAGCATGTTCCTCGCAGTCGGCACGGGCTTCTCCCTTCTCCTGCAGAATGTCCAGTATTTCATCGGCATTCAGGGCATACTCCCCCATACCAAACACGTCTATATCATGCGTGTACCGGAGGCCGTCCCTCACGTACTCAAATATCTTCTGCGCCCTCTGGGTTCGGTCCGGATATTTCTCGGCAAACTGTTCGCCCAGCTTGTAAGCAATATCTGAATATTCGCCCAGACTCTCCAGAGCAATCACCGGTCGGAATGTCATTCTGGTTCTCGTTTTCTTTATCTGGAGAAATCCTTCATCACCAAACGCATCGGTCCGGCATATATTCCAGTCGTCAAAAATTTCGCCGTCTTCCTCCCGGAACTCCGCCGAAGGCCAGGCGAAACACACCTGGACGGCGAATATCGTGGTTAGAAGAGCAACGACGATACCTGTAAAAACCGACCGTTTCTTCATCATCTTCCTTAGAGGGGTGTCGTCAGGGCGGCGTTCATTATCAGGCCGAAGAATACCAGATAGCCAAAGACATACACGCCGGAGGCAATCGGCTCCTGCCCCAGAGTCTTGAACGATATTCTCCGCGATACCCAGATGAGGACGTTGAGAATAACGATTCCCACCAGCAGGCTCAGGAAAAAGCCGGCCGCCATGAGAATTAACCTGTTCGGGTTAAACACGGCCAACCACGGTGAAGCCCCCACGAGTGTCGGCAGCGTTGAGGCCCCGTGTACCACCAGCCCGATGCAGATGATAAACCCGCTGATATAAAGGCCGGTGGCGATGCTGTTTTCGCCTATCTTCTGACGTTCGCGAATGTGGGGGGTAAGCGCGTCCAGGACAAGCACCCCGATCCAGAGCAGGATGGCACACACGAAGGCAAAAAAGGCGGTCCTAGCCAGCCAGAGCAGCACGGTAACGTAATAGGGAACAGAGGTACCTAACTCTTCCATATTTCACCTCCTTAATACCACCTAGTCTAGGCAACACAACATCGCTTGTCAAGGTCTCATCCGCAGTAGCAGGTGAATTAACAAACGCAGTCGCCTTACTCAAGTATCGAACTCTGTAAATCCGCGAAGACATCATTTGACATTTACCATAGGCGCGACCATAATTATAGAAGCTCTCTAATTTCATTTTTCTAATATTATATCTGCGGTGGGGGAGAATTTTTTTAATAAAGGAGTAATTGATGAGTGAGAATAAGGTTGAACTAACACTGCTTAACCCCCGGGGTGTGATAGAGGCCAAACCGATGTCCGCGCCTAACCCCCGTGTTACGGACCTGGCGGGCAAGAGGGTCGGACTGTACTGGAACAGCAAGCCGGGCATGGACAACTTCTACAAAGTATTCGAAGAACTCCTGAAGAAGAAATATCCCACCGCAACCACCACGCTATTACAGGGCGCCTTCTTAATCAGAGATGACGATGCCGAGGCCTGGCTGCCGCAAATAGACACATTCGTTTATGGTGTCGGCGACTGAGGGTCCTGCACATTTGTCGGCGTGGCCGGCACGGTATTGCTGGAAAAAATGGGTAAACCCGGCGTATTTATCAATTGCACCACCTTTGACGAAGACGCTAAATCGGCATCGGCGGATAACGGTATGCCCGCATTACGAAGAGTGAAAATAAGCTCCGCAGATTTTTACAAGCTCCGCGGCAAAGTCGAGACCGTCAGGCCGCTGGTGGAAGCCGTCTTCGACGATATTATCAATGCACTAACCACTCCGCTGACGCTGGAGGAAGCGAGTCTTCCGCAGGAGAAAGGGGAGGAAGAAAGCCTGGCCGAGGTTACCGTTACGGCGGAGTCCTACCCGGCCGCCGCCGAGGAATTCAACGAGCTTTTCCTGAATAACCGCTGGGGCGACGGTTTACCCCTGGTACCCCCCACACCGGAACGCGTCAGGTGGATGCTGTCGGGAACAAAACGGAAACCCGATGAAGTGCTGGGCAAGATTAATCCCAAGCAGGGCATCGCCACGATTGAAAAGATTGCCATCAACGCGGTGATGGCCGGAGCGAAGCCGGAGTACCTGCCGGTGATAATCGCCGCCGTGGAAGCGCTTGCGGACGAGAGTTTCGATGACCTTCACATCCTGGCTTCGGCGGGCTCATTCAACCTCCTGACCGTGGTGAGCGGGCCGATTGCTAAAGAAATCGGGATGGAGGCCGGGATAGGTTTTATGGGCCACGGCTGGCGGGCCAATAACACCATCGGGCGGGCGATACGATTATCCACGCTCAACATCGGTCAGACCTGGCCGGCGAAAAATGACATGGCGCTGACCGGACGTGTCTCACCGCATACCTTCTATACCTTCTGCGAGAATGCCGACGAGAGCCCCTGGGAACCCTATCATACGTCCCGGGGCTTTAAAGCGGACGAAAGCTGCGTAACCGTGGGCTCAATCCACGGTGAGAGCCAGCTACAGCATTTCTATGGCGGCATGATTGGCACCTGGACGGCCGAGGGAGTCCTGGACAGGATGGTCGAGGATTTGGTAAGGACCGACCGCCGTGGATACTTCATGTGGGGGACGAAGGGAATAGGTAAATACCTCGGCTCCGGCGGCGGAGCGATGAACCACATGATAATCCTTTTCCCGGAACTGGTCGCCGAACTGAAGAAAATGGGCTTCGACCAGAAGGGCCTGCAGGATGAGATTTATCAACGAACGTCAATTCCTTACGATGAATTGAATGAGAACGAAAAAAAGAGCCTGCATACCGCGATGGAACTGGGCGTTATTCCCGCCGACCGTAAGCCCGTGTTTGCCGCCGCCCTGAAACCGGGCGGCAAAGTGCCGGTTCTGGTTTACCCGGAGAACCTCCACTTCTTCGTGGCCGGCGGCGCGCCGGGCTGCGCTTTCTCCTTCAACTACTACCGTATACCCCCGTATAACCGCACGGCGCTGATGACGAAGCGGGTTAGCGGAGCTACCCTGACGAAGGCCGGCGCAGTCTAGGAGAAGAGAGTCCCTTGTGGGGGGCGTAGACAGTTTATTAGCTCTCGCAAAGGAGTGCACAATGCCTGATTGGGATGCCGTCATCATCGGTGGCGG
>JAUWZF010000042.1 GCA_030615475.1 Dehalococcoidales bacterium
TTTTTCCCTTCGAAAGATTATTTTATCCCACACTTACTCTCGTTCTCTATAGATATGATACCTACCATGATCTGTCGACAGGACGATTCTATCTTGACACCTAGTACCTAATTATTAATGTCAAAATTCACCTCCTCTAGAATTGATTATTTCGCTTGGTGTAGGTGCGTAGCCTCTGCTTCGTTTCTAACACAACCTGCGTCTCGCGCACATGTTTACCTATTTCGACACTGAATCCTTTCTTATTTATCCGAATGATGTCATGAATCTCACCATCCCTTATGGCCTCGACAACTTCCACTGCCTATGTAGAAGTCTCTTTTTCAGGTCGGGAAAATGATCTCGAAAGAGATGTCATTATCGCACCATTTTGTTAAGAGAAATTGACCTTATCTTCTGGCTTCAATAAGAATAGATCGCTTGAATTAGCTATTTGGGATAGCCCGATATTTTTAGTCTGCCTATCGAGCGAATATTTGAGTTGGCGTGCCGTTTGGCCTATTCGGTCAAGCTGGTCAAGTAGTTGTACAGGTAGTTGGCAGGCATTAGAAGTTCGACTCTCCCCTGTCTCCACCAAACCCAGCTTTTCTCGCCTTGAAGCGATCGGGGCGTTTTATTTTTCTTGAGGGATAAAGATAATCAGTCCAAAATCTAGCTTTTAATTCAGAGATTCGAATAGCCTGTAGAAGGCTACTTTTCTTTCGATAATTTTACTATACCGCGTTTTCGTCACCAAGTGGAATAGAGGAACAGAGTAGCCAGAACTACGCTACTAAAAATAGTCATTCCAATAAGTGTCCAGTTGATTTTTAAATCAGCTTCCTGGGTTACTGATGAAGTCTGGTCAGGTTCCGTAGGTATTATTGTTTTTTCAATATTCGGCTTCTATTCTTCCAGGGGCAAGGGTATTTTCTCTGACAGCGAAATATGTGGGCGTCAGGGGGACGCTATATTCCCCGGAGAGAGAGGCGATGTTGATAATATGCCAGTAGTCTGTAATATAGACAATACCTGCTGACAGCAGCGGAAGACGCCAGTCAGGTTCACATCAATAACCTCGTTCCATTCTTCGTCTGTCTGCTTATCAAAGTCGGCAGTACGGTTGACGCCGGCATTGTTCACCAGTGCATTAATGTAGCCGTGGTACTCGGCCACATTTTTAAAGGTCTAGCGGATGCTTAGGCGGTCACGTACATCTAGCTTTACCAAACAGCCCGGCTTTGATTTTCCACGACACCTTCTCCGCCTTCTCCTTCACATAGGTGATGACCACCTCGGCCCTCTCCCTGGCAAAGCCGCGTGCGATGGCCTAGCCGATGCCCCGGCTGTAGACGGTGACGATACAGACCTTATTTTTTAATTGTATCATCTTCACCCCCTAGTCCAGAGATTCGTATTCCTTCCTGGCGGTAGCCGGCAGTGTCCGCCAGCTCTTCAGGAAATCCCTTTCACCCAGCTGGAAGATGGGGTTCTTATAGACCATTTGCCAGCAGGATGGGGGAACTGTTAAGACATCGGAGCCTGCTATGACTGCCTCCAGCAGGTATTCCGGGTTTCGTATCGAGGCCGAGAGCAGCTTGGTCGGGCTCTCCATTTCGTCTATGGATTGCCGCAGTTGCCAGATAGCTTCCTTGTTGTTTAGCCCGAACTCCTCTACTCTGCCGACAAACAGGCTGACATAGTCCACCTCGAGCTGGATAAAGGGGACGGCCTGGGATGGATGGAAGATTAGGGTAATGTTCATCCTGATGCCTGCCTTCTTCAACTCCTGAGCTGCCGTCAGCCCCGCGATGGAAGCTGGAACTTTAATGACCACATTGGGGGCCAGTTTGTTCAGCTTGATGGCATGTTTCACCATTTCACGCGGTTCGGTGTAAGTAACCTCGACGCTTATCGGCCCCTTGACGATTTCGGCTATTTTCTTTATCTGCGCAATAGGGTCGCCGCCTTCCTTGGACAGCAGGGCGGGATTGGTCGTCACCCCGTCCACGAGGCCCAGAGGCTTGTAGAACTTAATGTCTTCGATTGAAGCCGTATCCAGGAAAAATTCCATAAGCACCTTCCTTGAGTAATTATTTCATAAAATCAGATTCATGACTAGCGAATCCCGAATTTTTCGTGGTATTTTATCATGACCTGCCCCCACAAAAGATACCACTTATAGAGTTAGAGTTACCGGTATTCTAACCTCAGGAGCAGGTGGGCTGTAACTCAGGGCACTATGTGGCTGAACATAATTATACTCCCTCCGCCACTGCTCAATCAATATCTCTGCCTCGGTCAGCGTAGTCAATATCTCCCTATTAAGTAACTCATCTCTCAACTTCCCGTTGAACCTTTCGCCAGATGGCCTATTCTTTAGAAAAACTTTATGAAATCTTTATGAATCTTTAAGCATCTTTAGGCCTTTCTTCACAGCCTGATAGTACACTTTAATAGGGGTAACTTGTACTTAAATTGGGGGTTAACCCTTACTTTTTAACCTAATGCAGGCTTACTGGCTATGCAGGGATTAATGTCGCATTTAAATAAAAGCCTCATCAGGCTGGTGCCGCTGGCCCTGATAATTGTTTTCATTATCGGCGCCATCGGGCCGAGTCCCGTCCAGGCCGACCCCGGCTGGTACGACACCGACTGGCAGTACCGCAAGAAGATAATCATTAACAGTTCCAATGTCACGGGCGATTTAACCGATTTCCCGGTGCTTATAAGCATCGTATCCGACGGTGATATCGGTAGCCATGCCCAGCTTGACGGTGAGGATATCCTCTTCACCCAAGGTGACGAAGTATCTAAAATCCCGCACGAGATTGAGAGTTTCAGCAGTAATGGAGCCACGGTTAACTTAACCGCCTGGGTCAAGATACCCAATCTTTCTTCAACTACTGATACCGATATCTATATTTACTACGGCAACGGCTCTATCGGCAACCAGGAAGACCCCACCAATGTCTGGGATAGTAACTTCCAGATGGTGCAGCATATGGAGGAGGCCTCCGGCGGTCCCGGTGCTATCACAGACTCAACATCATATAACAACAACGGCACTGACTATAACTCCCCAACCTTCGGGGCTTCCGGTAAAAACGACGGTGCTATCGGTTTTGTCGGGACCAGCGCCCAGTATATTGACTGCGGCAATGACAGCTCCCTGGACATAACCGGTAACATCACTGTTGAGGCATGGATTTATCCCACCGATAGCAATACGAACAAAGGAATAGTTGCAAAGTACCAGGGAACCAACCCTTCATACTATCTATTATTTGACGGCACCGGACACATTGATTTCGTAGTTCAAAGCAGTCCGTTTACACGTAGCGCCGATGCCGGTACCCCATCAACTAATAATTGGCATCATGTAGTCGGTGTCTACGACCAATCTAAGGTGAGAATATTTCTTAACGGCGTGGAAACAATAGGTGATAACTATTTCTCAACAATAGACTCTACCTCCTCAATTGTTACTATAGGAAGCTGGTATGATAACACGAGCTCTTTCGATTTTACCGGTATTATTGACGAAGTCCGCATCTCCAATACCAACCGTAGCGCCGACTGGATTAAGACCAGCTATAATAACCAGAGCAATCCGTCGGCTTTCTTCACGCTGGGCTCAGAGCAGAACGCCCCGGCACCCGTAGCCGTAGGCGGTAAAATCCTTATCGTTAATAAGGCTATGGTACTGGCACCGTGGATTCTAATAGCCATAGCACTGTGCATTGTTATTATCCGGCTCATCCAGCACTTCAGGAAAAAGACGCCGTCACGTTCGCCGCACGAAGATAATTCATAGCATTACTGCTGGCCTTCATTTTTCAGAAGATTTATACTTAAAGAAAATCTACCTTCCTCCAATTCTTGCTCATGGCAGGTTGCTCTATGCCCACCAAACCACTCCTCAAAGCGCTGACCGACGCCGGCATCGGCTCCCGCCGCCGCATGGCCGACGCCATCAAGCAGGGCAGGGTTGAGGTCAGCGGTGAAACAGCCGAATCTTTTAACCACCCGGTGAACGTGGCGAAAGACCGCGTCTCCATCAACGGGCAGGCGGTAAACCTCAAACCCGACGAGATAATCTGCCTGATGCTCAACAAGCCGGAAGAAGCCGTCTCCACCGTCAGCGATGAGAAAGGGCGCCGCACCGTCCTGGATATCCTGCCCCCGAAATATCGGAACCTCAGGCTATACCCGGTAGGCCGACTGGATAAAGATACTACCGGACTGCTCCTGCTCACCAATGACGGCAACCTCACCTACCGGCTGACCCACCCCCGGTTCGAGCACGAAAAGGAATATCTGATCCATATTAAGGGTAGCCTTAAACAGGATGAAATAAAAAAATTGGAACAGGGCATCCTGCTGGAGGACGGCATGACCCACCCGGCCCTGGTGAAAACAGACTCTTCATCACCGCCGTTCAACTACAGCATTACCATCCACGAGGGCAGGAAACGGCAGGTACGCCGCATGTTCGAAAGATTTAAATATCCCGTCCTGGCCCTGAAACGCTTGCGTATCGGCGGGCTGAGCCTGGGCAACCTTAAAGAGGGAGAGGTACGGCGGCTGAACCCACAGGAGATAAAAGCGCTGCTGGACACCTAACCTACCCTTTTCAAACCCGACTCAGGTCTGTTATACTGGACTTATTCCAGAATGACAACTCCATTAGCCATGCACGCAATAATTAAGCGAGCCAGAAATGAAGGCAGGGCCGTCCTGACCGAGATAGAGTCCAAGGGACTCCTCGGGCAGTCGGGCATAAACGTCATTGATACCAGACTGGCCGCATCCAGGCCGGAGGCGGTCTCCATCAGCGAGCAAATCGGCTTTCCCGTGGTACTGAAAATAGCCTCGCCGGATATCGTCCACAAGAGCGACGCCGGCGGTATTCGGCTGGGACTGGAAACCCCGGAGCAGGTAGAACGGGCCTATGATGAAATCCTGAAAGACACCGGTCAAAAGCACCCCAAGGCACGCGTGCAGGGTTTATCCGTGCAGAAGATGGCCGCCCCGGGCGTGGAGGTAATTATCGGGATGTCCAAAGACGCCCAGTTCGGCCCCGTACTCATGTTCGGCCTCGGCGGAGTCTGGGTCGAAATCCTCGAGGATGTTTCTCTGCGGGTCATTCCCGTCACCCGGCGGGATGTCCGCGAGATGATAAAGGAGATAAAGGGTTACCGGATGCTGACGGGTTACCGGGACCTGCCGCCTGTCGACGAATCGAAACTGGAAGACATGCTGCTGGCAGTCGCCGACTTCGTGACGCAATACCCTGCGGTCAAAGAGCTCGACCTCAACCCCGTTATCGCATACGGCGACGGTGCTGTCGCCGTGGATGCCAGAGTGGTCCTGGAAAGTGTTTAGCAATGGGTGTCATTCCCGCGGAAGCGGGAATCCAGTGGGTGGGGATGAGGCGTAATCTGGATCCCGACCTTTGTCGGAATGACATTATTAAACAATCTCATGCTCGAAAATTGATAATCTTTGATAAAGGTAGCATTAAGAGAGCCGATGATCCTGAAGTCAATACTGGAGAACGCAGCTAAGCGTTTTGCCGATAAAACGGCCATTGTCATGGGCGAGCGCCGGGTCTGTTTTGCCCGGCTCGACGAGGACTCCAACCGGGTCGCCCATGCCCTGATAGCAATGGGCGTGAAAAAGGGCGACCGCGTGGCCATGATACAGGCCAGCAATCCGGAGTTCATATCTGTCTTCTTCGGGATAATGAAGGCCGGCGGCATCGCCGTTCCGCTCGACTCCCGGTACATCGCCGATGAGCTGGTCAGCCTCTTTAACGACTGCCGCCCGAAGGTGCTGGTCATCGAAAACCCGCCCTTGGAATCGCTGCTGCCCGCCCTGCCCCGGTTCGACTCCATCAACCACATTATTACCTTCGACCCCGAATATGCCCGGCAATTTACCGACTACCGAGAAATTTTAACAAAAAATCCGGCATCCAGCGTCGATGTGCCCGGAGACCAGGAAGATATCGCCATCATATCCTACACCGGAGGGCCCACCCAGAACCCGCATGGCGTCGCCCTGTCCCATTACAGCGTTAGTACCGAGGCCATCAACTCTGCGGAGGTATTCCAGCAGACCGACAAAGACGTGCTGATGCAGTTCGCCCTGCCCATGTACCACCAGTTCGGCCTGACCGCCGTGTTGCTGGCTTCGATATACAAAGGCAGCACCGTGGTAGCGGTGCCGGGAACGGGGCGCTCTATCGATAGCTTCATGGAGGCCGTGGAACGGGAAAAGGGTACGATATACATGGGCGTTCCCTATATTTACTCCCTGATGATAAACGTCGCCCGGCTCGAGGGTATCAGGCACGATTTAAGCTCCCTGCGAATCTGTGTCAGCGGCGGTGCCCCCCTGGAACCCGTGATTATCAACATGTTCATGGAATACTACGGGAAGAAAATCATCGATATCTGGGGCCAGACCGAGACCGTATCACAGGCTACCATATCGCCCATCGACGGCACCGGCAAAATCGGCTCGTCGGGCAGGCCGATGCCCTGCTGGGAGATAAAAATATTCGATGATAATGACAACGAGCTACCCCCCGGACATGAAGGGGAGATAGTCGCCCGGGGGCCGGTGATGACCGGTTTTTACAACAAGCCCGAGGCCACCGCTGAAGTTATCAGAAACGGCTGGCTGCATACCGGCGATATCGGCTGGATTGACGAAGACGGCTCCCTTTTCATCACCGCCCGCAAGAGAAGAATGATTATCCTGAAGGGCCAGAATATTTTCCCCGGCGATATCGAAGAAGTGCTGTCGGCCCACCCCAAGATAGCCGAGGTCAGGGTGATAGGGGTAATAGATATAGTCAGGGGCGAGACGGTCAAAGCTCTGGTGCGTTTGAAGCCGGGGAAAACGGCCACCGATCAGGAAATACGGCAGTACTGCCGGGGGCGCATGGCCGACTACAAGCTGCCCAGGGAAATCGAGTTTGTGGATGTTATGCCCGGGGTAACACCGAACTGGACCCGCCCGAAGAGTGTTAAAGCGGCCGACATCAAGCTAGAAGAAACAGGCTAGAGTTCCAGACCACAATTATCCCGTAACCTGCCACCGCAATCCAGGTGGTGATTACCGCCACTCTGGGTAACCGCTTGTAGATATCCCACAGGATAAAAGCGCACAGCAGGGCGCCGACTACCTTCAGAATCATGAAGCCGATATCTCCCACCCAAGGCTGTAAGAAGGGGTTGCTTTCACGCGCCATCCCCCCGTCGAGGAGTAACTCGGTCAGCAGACCGTCCAGGACGACGAACGCCACCAGCGTGAACAGAAGATATTTCATCTTATTTCTGCCAACTGGTGAAAATATTTTCATGATAACAGATTAACCCTGATAAATTTTTATGCGCTCCATTAGCTAGATAATGACCTTCAGTACCGACGGCAGGATACGGAAACGCGCCGGCACCTGCCCCAGCAGTTCGCCGTCAGCCTGTAGCTGCATCGGCTGTGCCGACCGTATCTCTATTTCCTTCGCCTTTTTCATGGTCACCTTGGGATGGGTCAGGTGAGTGCCTTTATATATGCGCGGCAACGACCTGAGAAGGTCGGGTTTACTCAGGTCGCCGACTATCATTACATCGAAGTAGCCGTCGTTAATGCTGGCATCGGGCGCGGTGAACATACCCCCGCCGCCGTATCTGCCGTTGTTCATAACTACCGTGCAGACCCGCCTGTTTTCCGTTTCACCATCCACTGTGAGTGATATATCCTTGTTCCTGTAGGCTAAAAGTGTGACGAGCAACCCCGCCAGGTAAGAAGGCAGGCTTCCCAGAGCCTTAAACTGCTGCGTGGTGCGTCTGACTATTTCAGCATCGAAGCCCATGCCGGCGAAGTTGACGAAGAGGCGCTCCGCCCTTTGGCCGTTACTGGCATATTCCACGACGCC
>JAUWZF010000122.1 GCA_030615475.1 Dehalococcoidales bacterium
TCGAAGAGCTGGGCGGCAAACCCACCCCCTCCATAGGCTTAGCTGCCGGCATCGAAAGGATAATTATGAGCCTGAAGAAACAGAGCGTTGCCGTTCCCACCCCGCCCGGCCTCCAGGTGCTCATCGCTTACCTGGGCGATGCCGCCAGGAAAGAAGCGATAAAGCTAGCCGCAAGCCTCCGTCAGGCGGGCATCAGCGCCGTGACCACCACCGGCGACAAAAGCCTCAAGTCCCAGATGAGGCAGGCCAACGCGCTTGACGTCCGCTACACGGTGATTATCGGGGAGGACGAGATTAAAGCCGGCACGGTGACCCTGAGGGATATGGCCAATGCCCGGCAGGAAACCGTACCCATCGGCGAATTAGCGGCACGGTTCAAGCGCTCCGCTTAAAGTTTACCGATTATTTTTTAAATTCATTCGATAGGCAATGCCTCACCACTGTCCCTTTTCCCGGTTATCTTTTCCCACCCAGGCCGCCCAGTTTCATCTGCCGCTTATCCCGCAGTTTTAACTCCCCAAATAGGGGAGTGTGTAACTCCCTCCGTGATTAAGCAGGGCGTCTAAGAGGGGCGTAAGCCCCTCTTCTAAAATTCATTCCCCCTCTCCAAATAAAAACATCAAGGCCGTTACCTAATGCTACTGTTTGGAGAGGGGGACACAGGGGGTGAGGTAAGCACTTATCAGACTCCCGTAAAATCCTCCCACACTATATCCCCCATATCAAACACCGGCCCGTCTTTGCAGACCTGTTTTAAACCCTGCTTCGTTTTTATCGTGCAGCCGTAGCAGACGCCCATCCCGCACCCCATCATTATCTCCAGCGAGAGCTGGACGGGCTTGCCTTTCAGTTCCAGCATTTGTGCCATTGTTTTATACATCTCTAACGGCCCGCAGGCGAAAATCTGGTCGACGCCCTCAAGGTAGGCGGGTATAAGGTCGGTAGCTAATCCCTTGTATCCTTCCGACCCGTCGTCGGTGGCATTGACGACGTTTATGCTGGCAGGCGGCACTCCCTTATTGAACAGTCCCTGGGGAGAGGATATCGGCAGGAGGCAGTCGGCGGAACGGGCGCCCGTGATGAGGGTCACCTTTTTCCCTTCTCCGGCGGCGGCATCGGCTAGGAAGACCAGCGGGGCGATGCCCATGCCCCCTGCTACCAGTAGCAGATTTTTAGCGGCAGGGTCTATACGAAAACCGTTGCCCAGCGGCCCGAAGATATCCAGGGTATCGCCTTTTTCCCGCTGTGAAAGCCAGCGCGTGCCTTTGCCGACCACATTGAACAGCAGCGCCAGCCGGTCGCCGTCGACCCTGTGGATGCTTAAAGGGCGGGGTAGCGTGGTATCTTCACCGCAGCGTACCATGACGAACTGTCCCGGCCCGGCGGAAGCAGCTACCGGCGGGGCTTCCAGCCAGACCAGGTGAGTCCCCGGCATGACCTCGACGGTGGAGGTTATGGCAGCTTTCACTTGGTTCATTTCGGATCCTTCGTGCGGTAATCGGGGAGGGGTTTCACCCCTCTCTAACTCCCCTTATTTTATTATCAAATCAGCTGGCAGATGTTTCAGCAGGTATTCCCTCATTTCCAGTGCCAGGGCTGTCGCCTCTTCGGTGGATATGGGGTTCTCGGCCCAGTCGCCCATGGCTTTCATTACCCGCGGGCCCATTAACGCCTCCGGCCACTCCGGCATTCTGGCCACGATGTGGAGGTGCAGGTGAGGAAAGCCGTCGCTTTCGGAAAACTGGATGAGGTACTCCTTCTCCGTTTTCATGATGCTATGCAGCGCCTGGCAGATGATATGCGACAGCTTCCCCAGTTCCACCATTTCCTCCGTAGTCAGTTCGTGTATGGCGATGCAGTGCCGCTTAATTGCTAGTATCACCCACCCTTTTACGGATATGGGAGTGGGGGTTTCTACCACCCAGTAGTTCGTCTCCAGTATCCTGGGGGCTTTCGATAATCTAATTTTTCCTTGGATGCTCTGGCAGGACAGGCAGTTTTCATCAAAATTCCCCATCACTTTCTCTCCCTTTCTCAGATTACATTATTCCCGCTTAGCGGGGCATCTAAGAGGGGCGAAGCCCCCATAAAAATCCCTGTATTATCTTACCTCTATTTTAACAGAATCGTCCTGATAAACTACCTTCCCGCCGAATATGGTCGCCATTACCCTGCCTTTGAGCGTCGTACCGTCGAGCGGGGTGTTTCTACCCCTGGAGGCGAATTGATTCGCATCGACCACCCATTCCTTGTGAAGGTCAAAGATGGTGACATCCGCCGGCGCTCCGACCTCCAGCGTGCCCAGCTTCTCGTACCCCAGAATACGCGCCGGGCCGACGGTCAGCGCGGCGATGAGGGTGTTCAGACTCAGTTCGCTGTTGAGAATCAGTCCCGCCAGGCTGCCCAGGGCTGTCTCGAAGCCGCTGATGCCGAAGGCCGCCTGCGTGAACTCGCAGTTTTTGTCGGCGGCGGTGTGGGGAGCGTGGTCGGTAGCGACGATATCGATGACGCCATCGTTCAACGCCCGGAGCAGGGCCAGGTTGTCCCGTTCGGTCCTCAGGGGCGGGTTGACCTTGGCGTTGGTCTTGAATCCCAGCACCGCTTCCTCGGTGAGGGTGAGGTGGTGGGGGGTGACCTCCGCCGTGACCCGGACGCCCTGTTCCCTGGCGGCGCGGATAAGCTCTAAAGAGCCCTCGGTGCTGACATGGGCGATGTGCACATGTCCGCCGGTCTCGCGGGCAAGGTCGAGGTCGCGCTGGACGATGAGTTCCTCGGCGCTGGCCGGTATGCCGCGCAGTCCCAGTTCCAGCGAAACAACGCCTTCGTTTATCTGGCCGCCCTGACTGAGGAAAAGGTTCTCGCAGTGGTCGATTATCGGCCGGTTGAAGTCGCGGCTGTACTCGAGGGCCCGGCGCATAATTTCCGGACTGCTCACCGGCGCACCGTCGTCGCTGTAGGCGATGGCCCCGGCCATCTCCAGCTCGCCCATATCGACCAGTTCCTCTCCTTTACGGCCAACGGTGACGCAGCCTATCGGCAACATGCGGATAACGCCTTCGTTGGCCGCGATCGCTTTAACATAGTTAATCATCGACTCGTTATCCAGGGGAGGGTTGGTATTGGGCATGCAGCAGACGGTGGTGAAGCCCCCCCGCGCCGCCGCCAGTGTCCCCGTAGCTATGGTCTCCTTCTCCTCGTCGCCCGGCTGCCGGAGGTGGCAATGGAGGTCGATGAAGCCGGGGCAGACAATCAGACCTTTAGCGTCGAGGACATCATAATCATCTTCAGGAGGCGTGCCATCTCCGAGCCAGGCGATTTTACCCTCTTTGATGAGCAGGCTGCCGGTTTTATCGATGTCCTGGCCGGGGTCGATGATGCGGCCGTCCCGTATCAGCAGGGAAGTAGCCATTCCTCTAACGATGTCCTCCCGTAAAGTGACTGGGCTTGAAGCCGTGGGCCTGTGCTTCCTCGGCTGTGTTGAAAACAATCAGGTTCTCCGGCCGGATGGTCCTGGTCCAGTGGCTATCCGCGTCGTGGTATTTCTTGGTATCCAGTTTACCTTCATGCCATTCGGTGCTGGCCACGAACTTCGGTTCGAAGCCGTGTTCGCAGTAGATGCACCGCAGCGTCAGGGGCCGGGTTTTCACTATCCTGAACTCAGGCTTGAGGTACTTCGTCTCGGTCGCCTGAATCGATATGCACGTTGGATTGGGACACATGGGACTTATGGCATGGCGGTAGACAGGGTGGTCTACCGGAGGTGGGGATTCTACCTTGGGAATGGCGACATCTTTGGCGCCCAGCAATAGGGCGAGGAGCGCCATCCTGACCGGTACCCCGCGGGTGGCCTGTTTGAAGTACATGCTCCGCTCGTCGGCATCGACTTCATAAGCCAGTTCGTCCACTCTGGGCAGCGGGTGCATGACCAGCGTTTTGCGGAAGACTTTGCCCTTGAGCAGTTTTTTATCCACCACGCGATATTTCTCCTTGAAGTCCTGGCCTTCTTCACCGGCGGCGAATCTCTCTTTTTGGGGTCGGGTGACGTAGAGGGCATCGACGCCCTCCTTCAGCTCGACCTGGACGCTGATGTCCGGCATCATCGCCAGTTGGTGGGGGCTGCTCGGCGTGGTATAAATGGCATCCAGCGGGAAGAGATTGTCTTTAACCGTCTGTTCTAGTGAACCGTATCTTTCCAGGTCGCCGCCGTATTCGGTAATGAGCTTGTCGATAACGTGCTCGGGCACCTCCAGTCCCGGAATCGGACAAAAAAGGATATCAGCGCCGAACCTGGCCAGGGCGAAAATCAGGGAGTGGATAGTGCGGCCGTATTTCAAGTCGCCCCACAGGGCAATCTTAAGTCCTTTAATGGTGTTCCTTTCTTTCTGAATCGTGTAAAGGTCGCACAGGGTCTGGGTCGGGTGCTGGTGGCCGCCGTCGCCGGCGTTTATCACCGGGATACCGGCGTAATCGGCCGTGACACGGGCGGCTCCTTCCCACGGGTGGCGAATGACGATAATATCGGCGTAGCCGCCGACAACTCTGGCCATATCGGCGATGCTTTCGCCTTTGGCCAGCGACGTGGCATCGACATCGGAAACGGTAATGACACTGCCGCCGAGACGGTGCATGGCGGCCTCGAACGACAGTCTGGTGCGGGTGCTCGGTTCGAAGAACAGGCTGGCCATGACCTTACCC
>JAUWZF010000134.1 GCA_030615475.1 Dehalococcoidales bacterium
AACCCGCGCCATAGTCTCTGAGTTTGCTACAGAATTTAACGAATACGTAGAAAGCGACTGTATTATTGTCGGCGGGGGCCCCAGCGGACTGGTCGCCGGCCGCGATATCGCCAGGGCCGGTAAAAAGGTGGTTATCATCGAGCGCAACAACTATCTCGGCGGGGGGTTCTGGAGCGGGGGTTACCTTATGCCCAAGGTAACGGTAAGGCACCCCGGCGAAAAACTGCTCGACGAACTGAGCGTACCCTATAAAGTCGTTGCCGAAGGGCTGGTCGTCTGCGATGCCCCCCACGCCTGCGCCAGCCTCATTGCCGCTGCCTGCGCTGCCGGCGTCAGAGTCATCAACATGACCATGCTCGAAGACCTGGTGGTCAAAGAAGGTAAGGTATGCGGGGCCGTCATCAACTGGTCACCGGTGGCTTCACTGCCGCGGCAGATAGCCGCCCTCGACCCCGTCGCTATTGAGGCGCCGGTCGTGATTGACGCCACGGGACATGACGCAAGCGTCGTGAAAAAGCTGGAGCAGCGCGGACTGATCAAGACCAAGGGCGAAGGCGCCATGTGGATTGAGAAGTCGGAAGACCTTATCGTGGAGCATACCGGGGAGTGTTTTCCCGGCTTAATCGTCACCGGCATGGCGGTGGGCACCGTCTACGGACTGCCCCGAATGGGCCCCACGTTCGGCTCCATGTTCCTATCGGGTGAAGTCGCGGCTAGAGTCGCCCTGGAGAAATTGAAGTAGGAGAGACTGACTTAATGAGTACCGAAATGACCGAAAATACCAGCTGTTGTTCTGATAGCAGCTGCGGCTGCCAACTGGATGTTTACACGACATCCAGAAAGTGCCCCGACTGCGGTAAGCGGCTGCGCCTGACCGGTCGCGCCCAGCTTGTCGAATTCCGATTAGCCTGCCAGAACTGCGGCTACGCCAGTTCCCTGCTATCCCGGGAAGAGCTTGGCGAACTACTGTAGATTGAGCAAAGAGCAGCGCCCTTGAAGGTTGATTGCCTGCCGGGATGAGGAACAAGTCGTATCTTTACCCGGAGCCATCTTTTTTTCCAAAACAAATAGTGGGAGATGAAGTGAAAGTAGTAATCGCTATGAGCGGCGGCGTCGATTCTTCCGTGGCCGCAGCCCTGCTCAAGAAAGAGGGGCACGAGGTTATCGGCGCGACCATGCAAATTATATCATCGGGTAATGCGGAGGCGGATGCCAGGCAGGTTGCCCGCAGGCTGGGCATACCCCACCATGTCATGGACTTCAAGGATATCTTTGCCCGCCGGGTTATCGATAATTTCTGCCGGGAATACAGACTGGGCAGGACGCCCAATCCCTGCGTCCTGTGCAACAAGTACATCAAGTTCGGCGTTCTGTGGGAACGGGCCCGAGAGCTGGGCGCCGACTTTCTCGCCACGGGACATCACGCCAGGGTCGAGCGGGACGAGACTACCGGAAACTATTTATTGAAAAAGGGCGCCGACACGCAGAAAGACCAGTCCTATTTCCTCTGCCAGCTCAATCAGGAACAGCTGAGCCGCACCCTGTTTCCCATCGGCAATCTGACCAAGGATAAAGTGAGGCAAATCGCCCGTGAACTGGAGCTACCCGTTGCCGACAGGCCGGAAAGTCAGGAAATCTGCTTTATCCCCGATGACGATTACCCCGGATTCCTGGAAAATCATGTCCCCGGAGCTACCGCGTCGGGGCCGATACTCGACCGGGAAGGGAATATGCTGGGACAACATCAGGGACTCATTTACTATACCGTAGGCCAGCGCAAGGGGCTGGGCATAGCTACCGCCGAGCCATTATATGTCACCGCCATCGAGCCTGACCGAAACGCCATCGTGGTGGGCACGAAAGAGCACACATACGGCATGGAACTGGTAGCCGATAACCTGAACTGGATAGCCATCGCCAGACCCGAGCACCCCATCAGGGTAAAAGCCAGAATCAGGTACCGTCACGCTGAGGCGGAAGCTACGGTCACTCCTCTGGATAACGATAGTGTTTATGTAAAGTTTAGCGAGCCGCAGATGGCCATTACCCCCGGACAGTCGGTCGTCTTCTACGACGGGGATACCGTCATCGGCGGCGGCACGATAATGAGACAGGGAAGGTAAAATGACTGCGGTAATCGCTGTTTGCCAGAGTGAAAAAAAGGGCACGAAAAAGAAACCCGTAGCTGAAGTCACCATTAAGGAAAATTACGGCATCGTCGGCGATGCTCATGCCGACGGTACCACCCACCGCCAGGTAAGCCTGCTGGCCATCGAGAGCATCGATAAGATGCGTGGCAAAGGCTTCGATTTGCAGCCGGGGGACTTCGCAGAAAACATCACCACCCGGGGTATAGACCTGACCTCCCTGCCCATCGGCACCAGAATCACGGTGGGTGATAAGGTCGTCCTGGAGATGACGCAGATTGGCAAGGAATGCCACGCCGCCTGCGCCATCCGCCGGCAGGTCGGCGACTGCATCATGCCGAGGGAAGGAATTTTCACTAAAGTAATTAGGGGCGGGAACGTCAAAGCGGGCGACTCTATCAAGGTAGCCGAATGATATAATTCACAGGTCAAAATGAAAGATAAAATACTGGAAAAAGTAGAATACACCGGAGTCGACGGCGGATGCACCGCGTCCAGCGAAAGAATCGTCAGGGAGACCGCCCTGGAGATTCGTATCGATGGCAGGCATTTTGCCACGGCGATGCTCATGGCCACGATGGAAAAGGAGTTCGTCATCGGGCACCTGTACGCGCAGGGAGTCATTACAAGTGCCGCCGATATCGCTTCGATAACCGTAAAAAACAACGTCGCCGAGGTGACGTTATCTGGAACAAAGGAAAAGGCAGGTTCCCGATTAGTGCGTTCCGACCTCAAAGTGCGTAAAGAAGATGTATTCGACTGCGTCCGGGCTATTTTAAAGTCGGAAGTCTTCACCGAGACCGAGGCGGTGCATTCCGCCGGGCTTTTCCTGCATGGTAAAGAAACGGTCTGCATCGCCGAGGACCTGGGCCGGCACCACGCCCTGGACAAGGTAATCGGCTACGGACTGCTCCATAATGTCGATTTCAGCCGGACGCTGGCGGCATCCACGGGCAGGCAGCCTACCGAGATGATTTTAAAGTGCCGCAACGTCAATATCCCGATAATCGCCACCAAGGGAGTACCCACCACCCTGGCCGTAGAAATCGCCGGGGAAGCGGGGATAACGGTAGCCGGGCTGGTCAGGGGCGACACCATGATAGTCTATTCCAACCCGGAGAGAATAGAGTGATGTCATGAGTAATAATTTTTCAGCTCCAGGCTTAAAAGCAATGGAGTGCCGGAAACTGGCCGACGGTAAGTTTTCCAAGGCCGAAGTCGGCGTGGTGATTGAAAAAGAACTGCATATCTTTGTCAACGGCGCGCCTTTAATCATCGCCTCGATAGCCCCGGGGATGGAGAGAGAATTCGTTACCGGCTACCTGTTCGGCCAGGGTTTTATAAATGCCCTCGAAGACCTTGTGTCGATAGAGATAGAAGATAATGCCGCGAAAGTGACTCTTAAAGACGCCGGAAAGGTATCACTGAGCGCTGAAAAAGTCAACTACCGTATCGTCTCCGGAGGCGGGCGGGTGGCATATTCCGATGATACGAGCCTGCCGGAAATATGTGCCAGTGTAAAAATCAACAAGAAAGCGATATACCGGGCAATGAATACCCTGTTTGAAAAAGCCGATATGTACCGTGAGACGGAAGGCGTGCACGCCGCCGGACTCTTTACCGCCGAAGCCGGGCCAATCTGCATCGTGGAAGATATCGGCCGGCACAACACTCTCGATAAATTGATAGGCTATGGCCTGATTAATAATATCGATTTCGGCAGCACGTTTTTAGTCTCGACCGGCCGCATGGCCTCGGAAATGGCGACTAAAATCTGCCGGGCCGGAATCCCGGTGGTCGCCACGAAGACGGCCGTTACCGACAAGGGGCTGAAAATCGGCAGAACGTGCGGGCTGACCATCATCGGCTTTGTCCGGGACACCGGAACCATGATTCATACGGATATGGACATAAGAATTATTAGCGAAGCCGGCATGAAGATTTACACCGGCGCCGAAAGAATACTCTGTGAATAGAAGCGTATATAGGGTAAAATAGATACAGGGTGAAGACCCCGAAAGACGGAGAGCAGCATGGCTAACAGGGGAGATAATTCTCTGGAAGAGCAAATCCTGAAACTCAAGAAGGAGAAAAACGCCGTCATCCTCGGCCATAACTACCAGCGGGGAGAAGTGCAGGACATCGCCGACTTCGTGGGCGATTCGCTGGAGCTGAGCCAGAAGGCGGCCAGGACCGATGCCGACGTGATTGTCTTCTGCGGCGTCCATTTCATGGCGGAGACAGCCTCGATTCTCT